>NZ_JBEXSI010000024.1:0-106573 GCF_040613515.1 Streptomyces sp. NPDC006261 | reverse complement strand
CGGTGCCCTTGCTTGTGGGGGGGCCCGGCCGGGCCCCCCCCGGCCGGACCCCTCACCGCGTAACGAGGTGCCCCGGCGAGGCAGCGGGTCAGTGGTCGGAGTAGCTGAAGTCGCCCATGGTCCAGGCGCTGACGTCCTCGATCGCGACCCGGTACATCCCGCCTGTCTCCGGGATCCCCACCGTGCCCTGCAAAATGCGCGCCACGTGGAAGTGCAGATGTGTGGGCGGCCCTTCCTCGGGTGCGGCGGTGGTGAACACGGCGGAGAAGTCACTCAGGCGGGCCGAGGCCGCAAGCACCTCCGACACCCGCTGCCTCCAAACCGCTTCGGGTGCCAGCCGACCCGTGATGACAGCACCACCGGCGACCACGGTCAACGACATCTGATTGCTGCGCCCGGACTCCACCAGGGCGGCAACGTCAACAAGCAGTACGTCAGGCTTCGACATGGGGCCGATTGTATTCGTCGAACATGGGCTGCTTCCTTGCGGTGCCGCTTCGGGCAGGACGGCGCTCAGGCCCCCCGCGGAACCGGGTCCGGGCAGCCGGAGCTGAGATACTGCGCAGAGCGGCGAAGTGTCTCGCCGGGGAGAGGCGCTGGTGCACCGCTTCCCGTACGCCGCCGGACTACTGGCGCCGTTACGGCGTGAAGCGGCTCTGCACCATCCTCGGCGTCAGCCGCTCGAGCTTCCACTACTGGCGCCGGACAGCCGCGGACCGGTCCGCCCGGCAGGCGGCCGACGCGCGGCTGGCTGCCCGGATACGGGCCGCGCACCCACGAGTCGGACGGCACCTACGGAGCCCCGAGGCCAGGTTTCCGGCGGCTTCCGGCTCGGTGGCGGCGAGCCGGACTGCGAACGCTGATGGCGAGGATGTCGATGTCCCGGGTCATTCGACGTGCGCCGAACTGGGCGAGCAGCAGGCCACCTTTCAGGACGAAGTGCTCCCGGCTCAGGGGCGATGAGGCCAGGTGGTAGAGGAACCGTTCGAGGACGTACTCGACCATGACCTCGTCCGTGGACCGGCTGTTGCGGCGCGCCAGGTTGCGCAGGTCGTTGCAGACGGGCCGGCGCTGGTGTCGCGGGTAGGGTTGGCCATCAGGCGAGCACCGCCTCTACGGCGGGGCGGACGACAGAGAGGGCGTCCAACTCGCGTGCGCTGGGCTGTAGTTCGCCAACCCCGCCGCGTCCGCTTCGGCGCAGGTAGCGGCCGAGCGCGGACAGGGCGAGGGTCTCGCCGAGGCGGCTGCGGTGGCGCATTGCGTCGACGACGCTGCGGGCCGCGTCGTGCATGGGGACGGTCTCTCCCGGAGCTGCTTCGAACCGTTCGATACCGAGGTCGAAGGGCCTAGCGGCGTACTGCGCCACCACGGTCGGCGGGTAAGAAATCGTCGGGCGGCGTGAACCGCTCGGCACGGCGATGTGTACTGCCGCGGGGATGTCGTCGATCAGTTCATGCAGGGCCAGGGCGGATTCACCGCACACGACGGCGCGAGGGCCCGTGCGCACACGGCCGGCAAATCCGCGTGCGCCGTTTCCGGGGCGTCTGCCCGCCGGTACACCCCACGGGACAGTTCGTCCATCTCCCCCTCCGTGACCAAGTGCTTCAGATCGCGAGGGGAGAGCAGGGCCTGTCGCGCCTGCGCCGTCGTAAATGTGGGGGAGAGGCCGGCCAGCCGCTGCTCCAAGCGCGGGTTTTCCGCAGAGTTCATGTATCGAACCCCTTGAGCGGGGATGGGGGTTCGATCTGATACATCAGCTGGTGGGTGAGCGGCACATCCGGCGTTGATCACGTGCCGCGAACCTGCAGGTCAAAAGCCCCTTCCAGGGGGATATCCCAGGGACTTTTCAGGGACTTCCACGTCTGTCCCGGGGAGGTTCCAGGGACTTTCCGCCGCGTGAGCAGGGAAGGCCCTGACAGCGCTGAAAGCCGCGAACGCGCTGGTCAGGGCTTATCCGCCTAGCATTCGATGATGTTCACCGCGAGACCGCCGCGGGCCGTCTCCTTGTACTTCACGCTCATGTCGGCGCCCGTCTCCTTCATGGTCTTGATGACCTTGTCCAGGGAGACCTTGTGGCTGCCGTCCCCCCGCAGCGCCATCTTCGCGGCGGTCACCGCCTTCACCGCCGCCATGCCGTTGCGCTCGATGCACGGGATCTGGACGAGCCCGCCGACCGGGTCGCACGTCAGGCCCAGGTTGTGCTCCATGCCGATCTCGGCGGCGTTCTCCACCTGCTCGGGGGAGCCGCCCAGCACCTCGGCCAGGGCGCCGGCCGCCATCGAGCAGGCCGAGCCGACCTCGCCCTGGCAGCCGACCTCGGCGCCGGAGATGGAGGCGTTCTCCTTGAAGAGCAGGCCGATGGCGCCGGCGGCGAGGAGGAAGCGGACGACGCTGTCCTCCTTCTCCGTATCGGTGCAGCCGCCGGCCGCGAAGTTCATGTAGTAGTGCAGAACGGCCGGGATGATGCCCGCCGCGCCGTTGGTGGGGGCGGTGACCACGCGGCCGCCCGCCGCGTTCTCCTCGTTGACCGCCATCGCGTAGAGGGTGATCCACTCCATCGCGTGGGCCTGCGGGTCGCCCTCGGCGCGCAGCTGGCGGGCCGAGTTCGCGGCGCGGCGGCGGACCTTGAGACCGCCGGGGAGGATGCCCTCGCGGGACATGCCGCGCGAGACGCAGGCCTGCATGACCTGCCAGATGTCCAGCAGCCCGGAGCGGATCTCCGCCTCGGTGCGCCAGGCCAGCTCGTTCTCCAGCATCATCTGGGAGATGGAGAGGCCGGTCTCCCGGGCCAGGCGCAGCAGCTCGTCGCCCGTACGGAAGGGGTGCCGCAGGGCCGTGTCGTCCGGGACGATCGGGTTCTCGCCCGCCACCGCGTCCTCGTCCACGACGAAGCCGCCGCCGACCGAGTAGTACGTCTTCTCCAGGACCGGGGCGCCCTCGGTGTCGTACGCGAAGATCGTCATGCCGTTGGCGTGGTACGGGAGCGCCTTGCGGCGGTGCAGGACCAGGTCGTCGTCGAAGGCGAACGCGATCTCGTGCATGCCGAGCATGTTGATCCGGCCGGTGGAGCGGATCTCCTCGACCCGGCCGTCGGCGGACTCCACGTCCACGGTCTGGGGAGACTCGCCTTCCAGGCCGAGCAGGACCGCCTTCGGCGTGCCGTGGCCGTGGCCGGTCGCGCCGAGGGAGCCGTACAGCTCCGCCCGTATCGAGGCGGTGTGCGCGAGCAGGCCCTCGTTCTTCAGGCGGCGCGCGAACATCCGGGCGGCCCGCATCGGGCCCACCGTGTGGGAGCTGGACGGGCCGATGCCGACCGAGAAGAGGTCGAAGACCGAGATGGCCACGGGAGGACTCCTTGGGGGGTTGGAAGACGCCGTTGTCTGCCTGGGCGGTGCGGGGACAAGCGGGGCAAGCGGGAGATAAGCAGCGGAGGAGGGGCAAGGAACGGGGCACCACGCTCACTCGTTCAGTGTGCGCGGTGCCCCGCCCTTGTGCGCAGAACCGCAGGCCAGGTGCTACTTCAGGCCGGGGTACAGCGGGAACTTCTCGGCCAGCGCCACCACGCGGGCCTTGAGGTCGTCCGCGTCGTAGGTCGGCTTGAGGGCGGCGGCGATGATCTCCGCGACCTCGGTGAAGTCCTCGGTGCCGAAGCCGCGGGTGGCCAGCGCCGGGGTGCCGATCCGCAGGCCCGAGGTGACCATCGGGGGGCGCGGGTCGTTCGGGATGGCGTTCCGGTTGACCGTGATGCCCAGCTCGTGGAGCCGGTCCTCGGCCTGCTGGCCGTCCAGCTCCGAGTTGCGCAGGTCGACCAGGACGAGGTGCACGTCGGTGCCGCCGGAGAGGACGGAGACGCCCACCTCGGTGACGTCCGGCTGTACCAGGCGCTCGGCGAGGATCCGGGCGCCGTCCAGGGTGCGCTGCTGGCGCTCCTTGAACTCCTCGCCCGCCGCGATCTTGAACGAGACCGCCTTGGCCGCGATCACGTGCTCCAGCGGGCCGCCCTGCTGGCCCGGGAAGACCGCCGAGTTGATCTTCTTGGCGAGCTCCTGGGTGGAGAGGATCACGCCGCCGCGCGGACCGCCGAGGGTCTTGTGCGTGGTGGTGGTGACGACGTGGGCGTGCGGCACCGGGTTGGGGTGCAGACCGGCCGCGACCAGGCCCGCGAAGTGCGCCATGTCGACCATCAGGTACGCGCCGACCTCGTCCGCGATACGGCGGAAGGCGGCGAAGTCCAGCTGGCGCGGGTAGGCGGACCAGCCGGCCACGATCAGCTTCGGCTGGGACTCCTTGGCGAGGCGCTCGACCTCCTCCATGTCCACGAGGCCGCTCTCGTCGACGTGGTACGGGACCACGTTGTAGAGCTTGCCGGAGAAGTTGATCTTCATGCCGTGGGTCAGGTGACCGCCGTGGGCCAGGTTCAGGCCCATGATCGTGTCGCCCGGCTTCAGCAGCGCGAACATCGCGGCGGCGTTCGCCTGCGCACCGGAGTGCGGCTGGACGTTCGCGGCCTCGGCGCCGAACAGGTCCTTGATCCGGTCGATCGCGATCTGCTCGACCACGTCGACGTGCTCACAGCCGCCGTAGTAGCGGCGGCCGGGGTAGCCCTCGGCGTACTTGTTGGTGAGGACGGAGCCCTGGGCCTCCATGACCGCGACCGGAGCGAAGTTCTCCGAGGCGATCATCTCGAGGGTGGACTGCTGACGGTGGAGCTCGGCATCGACGGCGGCGGCGACGTCCGGGTCCAGCTCGTGGAGGGAGGAGTTCAGAAGCGACATCAGGGGGTCCCTTAAGGTCTCAGTTGCCGGAGAACGCGGTGTACTCGTCGGCGGAGAGCAGGTCGGCCGGCTCCTCCGTGACGCGCACCTTGAACAGCCAGCCGCCCTCGAAGGGAGCGGAGTTCACCAGCGAGGGGTCGTCCACGACGTCCTGGTTGGCCGCCGTCACCTCACCGGTCACCGGCGAATACAGATCGCTGACGGACTTGGTCGACTCCAGCTCACCGCAGGTCTCGCCCGCGGTCACCGTGTCACCGACCTCCGGAAGCTGGGCGTAGACGACGTCACCGAGCGCGTTGGCCGCGTACTCCGTGATGCCGATCGTGGCCACGCCGTCCTCGACGGCCGACAGCCACTCGTGCTCCTTGCTGTACCGCAGCTGCTGGGGGTTGCTCATGACCTGAATTCTCCTGTACGCGGGGGAGTGCTGATGAACGTGGTCTTACGGTGTGAGACGGAGGTACGTCACTTCCGTGACGCCTGCGTGCCGGTGCGGAACGCCCGGAACGCGCCGGTCCCTCCGGGATATCACTTCTGGCGCTTGTAGAACGGCAGCGCGACGACCTCGTACGGCTCGTGCGTGCCCCGGATGTCCACGCCCACGCCCTCGGTACCCGGCGCGGCGAAGGCCGCGTCCACGTACGCCATGGCGATCGGCTTGCCCAGGGTGGGGGAGGGGGCGCCGGAGGTGACCTCGCCGATCACCTTGCCGTCGGCGACGACCGAGAACCCGGCGCGCGGGACGCGGCGGCCCTCGGCGATCAGGCCGACCAGCTTGCGCGGCGGGGCGCTCTCGGCGCTCTCGGCGGCGGCCTGGAGCACCTCGCGGCCCACGAAGTCGCCCTCCTTCTCGAACTTCACGACCCGGCCCAGACCCGCGTCGAACGGCGTCAGCGCCGTCGTCAGCTCGTGCCCGTACAGCGGCATGCCCGCCTCCAGGCGCAGCGTGTCCCGGCAGGAGAGGCCGCAGGGGATCAGGCCGTGCGTCCGGCCGGCGTCCGTCAGGGCCCGCCACAGCTGCTCGGCGTGCTCGGGCGCGACGAAGAGCTCGAAGCCGTCCTCGCCGGTGTAGCCGGTACGGGCGATGAGCGCCGGGACCCCGGCGACCGTACCCGGCAGGCCCGCGTAGTACTTCAGCCCGTCCAGGTCGGCGTCGGTGACGGCCTTCATGATGGCGGGGGACTCGGGGCCCTGGACCGCGAGCAGCGCGTACGCGTCCCGGTCGTCGCGCACCTCGGCGTCGAAGCCCGCCACGCGGGCGGTCAGCGCGTCCAGCACGATCTGGGCGTTGCCCGCGTTGGCGACGACCATGTACTCCGTCTCGCCGAGGCGGTAGACGATCAGGTCGTCCACGATCCCGCCGTCCTCCTGGACGATCATCGTGTAGCGGGCCCGGCCGTTGCCGACGGTGGCGATGTTGCCCACCAGCGCGTAGCTCAGGAAGGCCGCGGCCTGGGGGCCGGTGACGGTGATCTCGCCCATGTGCGACAGGTCGAAGAGCCCGGCGCGGGTGCGTACGGCGTGGTGCTCGTCGCGCTCACTGGCGTACCGCAGGGGCATGTCCCAGCCCGCGAAGTCGGTCATGGTGGCGCCGAGCGAGCGGTGCAGCGCGTCGAGGGCGGTGAGACGGGGGGCTGTGCTCATGGATACGGCTCCAGGGCATGACGACGTCAGGACGAATCCTCCCCATCTGTCATCGGAACCTGAGAGGTTCGCCGATAGCCCCTGACGGGGTATGCCCTGGAAGGGCGCGCCCCTGTTCACAGGGCTCGGCTTGCACCTTGGGTGGAGCCGCGGGGCGGCTCGCTTTTCAGATCTGCCTCATCCACGCGGTACGGGGCCTGAGAGATTCAAGGGAGGATCTTGCTCCTTCGGCGCCCGGCTCACAGTGTGGCCGGAACTCTCCCGCGCGGATTCGAACGGCCGGTATGCAGTTGGCGGGGTCATCATCGCACGCCGTGCGGCAGAGTGGGGCGGCCGGTCGGCAACGCTTGTGCGAACAGCGAGGACGGTTGTGGAGCCTTGCCGTTTCTTTACACTTCAGGGGCAGACGTGGGCGGCCCGACAGCAGGGGGATGGGCGATGGCGTTGCAGCGGTCGGTACCGACCGCGGGGGTCGCGCACGGCGCGATGCCCGCACAGCCCGGCGCACCCGCCCGGGAGCTGCCCGAACAGGCCGGAGCGCCCGTACGGGAGCTGTCCGCGGTGCCCGGCGCACCCGTACAGGAGCTGATCAGCGAGCTTGCGCCGGTGGTACGCGACCTGCGCGGGCGCACCGCCCACGGCCCGTACAGCCTCGACTTCACCCCCGGCGACATCGTGGTCGTCTCCGGGCTCCCCGGCGGAGGCAAGTCCACCCTGATCCGGCGGGCCGTGAGCGGCCCCGCCATCGACTCCCAGAACACCCGCGACCGGTGGGCCGCCGCCCTGCCCCGGTTACTTCCGTACGCCCTCTACCGCCCCCTGGTCCGCGTCGCCCACTACCTCGGGCTCTGGGCCGTCCTGCGCTCCGGCGCATCCGTGGTCGTCCACGACTGCGGCACGCAGACCTGGGTGCGCCGCTGGCTCGCCCTGCACGCCGCCCGCCGGGGCCGCACCCTGCACCTGCTCCTCCTCGACGTGGACCCCGCGACCGCCCGCCAAGGGCAGCGCGAACGCGGCAGGGGAGTCTCGGGCTACGCCTTCGCCCGGCACCGGCACGCGGTGGCCCGGCTGATCCGTGACACCGAACGGGGCTCGCTGCCGGCCGGCTGCGCCTCGGCGGTGCTGCTGGACCGGGAGGCGGCGAGCGCGCTGAACCGGATCTCCTTCACGGACGGCGAGGCCCCGGCCGCGTGTGCCGGTTAAGGTTCTGGCCGAGTGACGACAGCTGAGAGAGGCACAGAGGCAGTGGACATTCCGGCACCGGTCCAGGCACACCCCCAGCACGGGTGGCCCGCCAACGAGCTCGAAGAGGTGCTGACCGCCTCCCTCGGCGTCGCCGACGCGGGCGGTCGCCTGGTCGAGGTGCTCGGCCGCAGCTCGGTCTGGGTCCCGCTGCCGGCCGGCGGCTCGCCCACCAGCGCCGACCTCGACCTGCCGATGATCGACATCGACGGCGCCGCGTACGTCCCCGTCTTCAGCTCCGAGGGCCAGTTCCTGACCTGCGTCGGCAGCCACATGTCCTTCGCCGTGGCGCCCGCCCGCGACTTCGCCCGGGGTCTGCCCCCGCAGGTCGGCATCGCGGTGAACCCGGGCGGCGCGGTCGGCATCCCGCTGCCGCCGCCCGCCGTCGCCGAGCTCTGCCGGGCCGGGCGCACCGCTCTGGACGGGCCGGCCAGCGGCGGCCGGGTCAAGCTGTACGAGCCGGACTGGCAGCACGACCCCGTCGACTTCCTCACCACCGTCTCCGCCGAGTTCGAGGCCAGCGGCGTGGTGTCCACCGCCCGCCGGGCGCTCGCCAGCATCGAGGGCGGGGACCCCGTCCTCTTCGTGGGCGTCGAGTTCGCCACCTGGGACGGCGCGGGCCAGAGTGCCCCGATGGACGCCCTGGGACGGGCGCTCGGCCGGGTCGAGGTGCCCTGGCCGGTGAACCTGGTCCTGCTGGACGTGGCCCAGGACCTGGTGGGCGACTGGATGCGGGAGAAAGTACGCCCGTTCTACCGGCGCGAGGGCCACTGAACGTGCGGCGCGAGGGCCACTGCCCCCCGGGGGATCGCGGGCGCCGGCCGACCATGGCGTCAAGTCGGTGTCAGAAGTGGCGCATAAGCTGGTTTGATGGCGAGGCCGCTCCCGTGTGCCCGGGAGCGTCGACGGAACAATGAGGGGCGGGACCCAGGGTGAGTGCGTCAGGCACTGCGGCGGCCGGTCAGGTCGAGCACATGCTGCGCCAGGTCAGCCCCGGGCGTTTCGACGCCTACGAGGCGCTGCTCGCGGCCCTCGCCGACGGCCGGGTCTGGATGCTGCTCTGGCACGGCACGGCCGGCTCACCGGACGCGCAGTACGGGTCCATGGAGGTCGGCGGCGTCGGATACGCCCCGTGCGTCACCTCCGCCCAGGAGCTCTCCGCCAGCGGCTGGAGCCGCGCCCACGAGCTGGTCTCCGGCCGGGAGATCGCCCGCGCCCTCTTCCCCGACCGCTGGGGCATCTGGCTCAACCCGCACGCCCCCGGCGGCGGCGTCGGCATCCCCTGGCTGGACCTGCGCCGGATCTCCACCGGCCTGGACCGGCTGCCCGCGGGCCCGCTCCGGCTGACCGAACCGGCGGTGGAGCTGCCGCAGTTCTACGCCCAGCTCACCCAGAACGCCCACCGCACCCCGGCCGTCCGCTCGCTGCGCCGCGCCTGGGTGCACCCCGCGGTCGGCGTCCCCTACCTCGCGATCGGGCTCGACCTGTACGACACCGGGCGGGCCTCCGTCGACGCGGTGCGCGCGATGATGCGGCAGTCGATCGGCGCGGTCCCCGACGGGCTGCCCGTCTCCACCGTCGCCATGTCCGACGAGTACGACCCGGTCGCGATGTGGCTGCGCGCCAACGCCCGCCCGTTCTACGACCGCGAGGCGCACGCCCCCGCAGGCCCGCCGCCGGCCGCCGCCCCCGGTTACGGATATCCGCCCCAGCAGCACCGCTGAGCCGCGGGTCGTTTCGGTGCCGCCGATCCGCGGGAGGGGACCGTCCTCGCCGAACACTCCCAGATGTCCGGCTTGTTAACCGGGCCGGGAGGGATGTCCCGGAACTGGACGGTTTGTTGACTGTCCGGGTCTCGACTAGGTCTCACCGCTATCCGGACTGTTCTCTTGCGGTGCGCCCCGTCTGTAGTGTGCGGCCATCAAACCTCACCACATGGCGAACCAGGGGTGGACCCATGCGCATATTCAAGTCCCGGGCCGTCCGGGCGATCACGACAGCGGTCGCTGTCGGTCTGATCGCCACGGGCTGTTCCAGCGAGCGGGACGAGGGCGGCTCCAAGGGGGGCGACAAGGACACCTTCGTCTTCGCCGGATCCGGTGACCCCGGCTCCCTCGACCCGGCCCTCGCGAGCGACGGCGAGACGTTCCGCGTCACCCGTCAGGCCTTCGAGGCGCTGCTGGAGCACGAGCCCGGCGGCAGCAAGCTGGTCGGCGGCCTCGCCGAGAAGTGGGAGGGCGACGCGGCCGGCAAGGTCTGGACGTTCGACCTGCGCCAGGGCGTGAAGTTCCACGACGGCGAGGCGTTCAACGCCGCCGCGGTCTGCGCGAACTACGACTACTGGTTCAACTGGAAGGGCACGTACCAGTCCAGCGCGGTCTCCTACTACTGGCAGACCATCATGGGCGGGTTCGCGAAGAACGAGGACGCCGAGACGCCCAAGGCGAACTACAAGTCCTGCACCGCCAAGGACGAGAACACGGCCGTCATCGAGGTGAACGAGCCCTCGGCGAACCTGCCGGGCGGATTCTCCCTCCAGGCGCTCGCGATCCACTCGCCGAAGGCGCTCAAGGAGTACGCGAAGCAGAACGCGACCGCCAAGGGCGACGCGATCACGTACCCCAAGTACAGCCAGGAGGCCGGCACGGTCGCCGGCACCGGCCCGTACAAGATCGTGAAGTGGAACAAGGGGAACAAGGAAGTCTCCCTGGAGCGCTTCGACGGTTACTGGGGCGACAAGGCCAAGGTGAAGAACCTGGTCTTCCGCACCATCTCCACCGAGGAGACCCGCCGCCAGGCGCTCCAGGCGGGTGACATCGACGGTTACGACCTGGTCGCCCCCGCCGATGTGACGACGCTGGAGAAGCAGGGCTACGAGGTCCCGACCCGTGACGTCTTCAACATCTTCTACGTGGGCATGAGCCAGTCGGCCAACCCCGCGCTCAAGAAGGCCGAGGTCCGTCAGGCGATCACGCACGCCATCGACCGCGAGAACCTCGTCAACACCCAGCTGCCCGAGGGCGGCAAGGTCGCGACCCAGTTCATGCCCGACACGGTCGCCGGCTACTCGGACAAGGTGAAGACGTACCCGTTCGACACCACCAAGGCGAAGGACCTCCTCAAGCAGGCCGGGGAGGAGAAGCTGAGCGTCGAGTTCTGCTACCCGACCGAGGTCACCCGCCCGTACATGCCTGCTCCGCAGGACATGTTCGAGCTGATGAAGGCCGACCTGGAGAAGGCCGGCATCACCGTCAAGCCGAAGGCCATGAAGTGGGCCCCGGACTACCTGGACGCCACCGAGGCGGGCTCCTGCGCCCTGCACCTGCTCGGCTGGACCGGTGACTTCAACGACGGCTACAACTTCATCGGCACCTGGTTCGCCGGGCCCGACAAGCAGTGGGGTTTCAAGGACCGGAAGGTCTTCGACGCCGTGAACGCGGCCTCCAAGGTCACCGACACCGCCGGTCGCACCGAGGCCTACAAGAAGGCCAACGAGGCGATCATGGAGTACGTCCCGGGCGTGCCGATCTCGTCGTCCCCGCCGGCGATCGCGTTCGCCAAGAACGTCAACCCGCCGAAGGTCTCCCCGCTGACGCAGGAGAACTTCGCCGAGGTCTCCTTCAAGTAATCGCACACCAGCGGGTCCGCCCGGCCACAGCAACCAGGTGGCCGGGCGGACCCGCATCGACGCACGTGAGAAAGGGGCATGCGGGGTGCTGCGACTCGTCGTAAGAAGACTTCTCCAGCTCATTCCCACCCTGCTCGGCCTGTCGGTCCTGCTGTTCCTCTGGCTGAACCGACTGCCCGGCGGACCCGCCTCAGCGATCCTGGGCGAGCGGGCCACCGAAGCCGAAGTGGCGAGAATCAACCGTGCACTCGGGCTCGACGAGCCGGTGCACGTCCAGTACTGGCGCTTCCTGAAGCGCATCTTCGAGCTCGACCTCGGAACCTCCACCCAGACCGGGCAGCCGGTGTGGGACGAATTCGCCCTGCGCTTCCCGGCGACCGTGGAACTCAGCGTCGCCGCCATCCTGATCGCCGTGGTCGTGGGCATCCCGATGGGCTACCTCGCGGCCAAGCACCGCGGTGGCTGGCTGGACGTCGCGTCCGTCTCCGGATCGCTGCTCGGCATCTGCATCCCGGTCTTCTTCCTGGCCATGCTGCTGCGCGGGATCTTCTCCGTCCAGCTGGGCTGGTTCCCGAGCCAGGGCAGGCTCACCACCGGGCTGAACGCCACCGACATCACCGGATTCTCGGTCCTGGACGGGTTGCTGACCGGGGAGCTGGACGCGAGCTGGGACGCGATCATGCACTTGGTCCTGCCCGCCGTCGCGCTGGCCTCGATCCCGCTCGCCGTCATCGTCCGGATGACCCGGGCCAGCGTCCTGGAGGTGCTCGGCGAGGACTACATCCGCACCGCCGAGTCCAAGGGCCTGGACAAGCGCGTCGTCCGCGGACGCCACGTGCTGCGCAACGCGCTGCTGCCGGTGATCACCGCCGTCGGCCTGCTGACCGGCAGTCTGCTCTCCGGTGCGGTGCTCACCGAGTCCGTCTTCGACTTCGGCGGCATCGGCTCCTTCATCCGTACCGCGATCGACGGTCGTGACTACCCGGTCCTCGTCGGGTTCATTCTCTTCATCGCGATGGTGTACGTGCTCATCAACCTCCTGGTCGACCTCGCGTACAGCATCATCGACCCGAGAGTGCGGGTGCACTGACGTGACGATCATGACCAACAAAGCAGACAAGATCGACCGTCTCGCCGAGCTGACCCAGAGCTCCGAGTCCGTCGCCGGCACCAGCCTGTGGCGCGAGGCGTTCCGCCGGATGCGCTCCAGCAAGATGGCGATCATCGGAGCGGCGATCATCGCCGCCTTCGTGCTCGTCGCCGTCGTCGGGCCGATGCTCGCGCCGCACGGCCCCACCGCGCAGAACTGGCGCAGCGAGGTCTTCCCCAACCAGGGCAAGTTCGTCGGCATGCGCGGCGAGAACTGGTTCGGCCTGGACCACCTGGGCCGGGACATGTTCTCCCGCTGGCTCGTCGGGGCCCGCCAGACCCTCCTCGTCGGTGTGGTCTCCATGCTCATCGGCCTGATCATCGGCGCCTCGGTCGGCATCCTCTCGGGCGCCGCCGCCACCCTCGGCGGCAAGGTCGGCCAGCGCATCGACACCGTGGTCATGCGGTTCACCGACATCATGCTGTCGCTGCCGTCCCTGCTGCTGGCGGTCTCCATCGCCGCGGTGCTCGGACAGTCGCTGACCACCGTGATGATCGCCGTCGGTGTCGTCCAGATCCCCATCTTCGCCCGGCTGCTGCGGGGTTCGATGCTGGTCCAGGGCGGCGCGGACTACGTGCTCGCCGCGAAGGCGGTCGGCATCCGGCGCAAGCGGATCGTGCTGACCCAGATTCTGCCGAACTCGCTCAGCCCGGTGATCGTCCAGGCGACGCTGAGCCTCGCCACCGCGATCATCGAGGCGGCGGCCCTGTCCTACCTGGGGCTCGGCAACCCCGACCCGGCCGTTCCCGAGTGGGGCGTGATGCTCTCGCAGGCACAGCGCTTCTTCGACAACGAGCCGATGATGGCCGCCTACCCGGCCATCGGGATCATCATCACGGCGCTCGGCTTCACCCTGCTCGGCGAGTCCATGCGTGAAGCCCTCGACCCGAAGCTGCGAGGCTGAAGTCCTATGCCACTGCTCTCAGTTGAAGAACTCAGCGTCACCTTCACCGCGCGCGGCCGCAAGGACGCCACGGCCGTTGACGGCGTCTCCTTCGACGTCGACCAGGGTCAGGTCGTCGGCCTGGTGGGCGAGTCGGGGTGCGGCAAGTCCGTCACCTCGCTCGCCCTGATGGGGCTGCTGCCCCGCAAGGGTGTACGGATCGGCGGACGGGCCGAGTTCGACGGCCAGAACCTGCTGGGCATCAGCGAGCGAAAGCTCCGCGACATGCGCGGCAGCCAGCTGGCGATGATCTTCCAGGACCCGCTCTCCTCGCTGAACCCGGTCGTCCCCATCGGCATCCAGGTCACCGAGATCCTCCAGCGCCACCGCGGCCTCAAGGGCGAGAAGGCCCGCAAGGAGGCGGTATCGCTGCTCGACCGGGTCGGCATCCCCGACCCGGACCGGCGGCTCAAGGAGTACCCGCACCAGCTCTCCGGCGGTATGCGCCAGCGCGCGCTGATCGCCATGGCGGTGGCCTGCGCGCCCCGCCTGCTGATCGCCGACGAGCCGACCACGGCACTGGACGTGACCATCCAGGCGCAGATCCTGGAGCTGCTCAAGGAGCTGGTCGACCAGGAGGGCACCGCCCTGCTGATGATCACCCACAACCTCGGTGTGGTGGCAGGACTCTGCGACGAGGTCAACGTGCTCTACGCGGGCCGGGCGGTGGAGTCGGCGGGCCGCCGCGAGCTGTTCGCCCACCCCACCCACCCGTACGCGCACGGGCTGCTCGGCTCCATCCCGCGCCTGGACGCCCCGCGCGGCGAGCCGCTCAACCCGATCCGCGGCTCCATCAACGACAAGATCGCCTGGGCCGACGGCTGCGCCTTCGCACCCCGTTGCGACCACTACACGATGGAGTGCCTCACCGGCACCCCCGAACTGACCGAACCACGCGCCGCCGGACACCAGGTGCGCTGCGTCAACCCGGTCCTGCCCAAGGCGGAGGTCCCGGCATGAGTCTGCTCGAACTGGACGGGGTCAAAGTCCACTTCCCGGTCAAGAAGGGCCTCTTCTTCGACCGTACGGTGGGCCATGTCTACGCCGTCGACGGCGTCTCGCTCAGCGTGGAGGCCGGCCAGACGTACGGCCTGGTCGGCGAGTCGGGATGCGGCAAGACGACGCTCGGCCGCGCGGTCCTGCGGCTGAACGACATCACCGACGGGGCGGTCGTCTTCGACGGCACCGACCTCGCGCAGCTGCCCTCGGAGGAGATGCGGACCTTCCGCCGCCGCCTCCAGATGGTCTTCCAGGACCCGCTGGGCAGCCTCAACCCCCGGCAGAACATCGAGTCGATCCTCGCCGAGGGCATGTCCGCCCACAACATCGGCAAGGACCAGGCCGAGCGCCGGGAGAAGATCAAGGAGATCCTCGCCAAGGTCGGCCTGCCGGCCAACGCGATGTCCCGCTACCCGCACGAGTTCTCCGGCGGCCAGCGCCAGCGCATCGGCATCGCCCGCGCGCTGGTCCTGGAACCCGACGTGATCATCTGCGACGAGCCCGTCTCGGCGCTCGACGTCTCGGTCCAGGCGCAGGTCATCAACCTCCTGGAGGAGCTCCAGGAGTCCCTCGGCCTGACCTACCTGGTCATCGCCCACGACCTCGCGGTGGTCCGGCACATCTCGGACGTCATCGGGGTGATGTACCTGGGCGGGCTGGTCGAGGAGGCGCCGAGCGACGCGCTGTACGCGGGGCCCCGGCACCCGTACACGAAGGCGCTGATGTCGGCCGTCCCGGTGCCCGACCCCGAGGTCGAGGACCGCCGTGAGCGCATCCTGCTCCACGGCGACCTGCCCTCCCCGGCCAACCCGCCGGCCGGCTGCCGCTTCCACACCCGCTGCCCGTGGGTGCAGGAGACCAAGTGCGCCACGGAGCGCCCGCCGCTGCTGGACACCGGCGACGGGCACAAGGTGGCCTGCCACTTCACGGCCGAGATCGAGGCCGGGACGGTGAAGCAGACCCTGGCGACGGGGATCGAGGCAGTGGTCGCCACGGAGGCGGTGGCGGCCGAGGCGGTGGAGGTCTCGGAGGGCGATGCGCCCGAGGAGCCCGGAACCGCCGCTCCGCAGAAGGAGGAGCCCGCGACCGTACCTGCGCAGGCCGACGCGGGGGGTGCCGACCGGGCGGAGGAGAGCCCCAAGGCCTGAGACCGGCACAATTGTCCGGTGCTCACCGAACTGTTCACGCCCTCCGTCCAGCATGCGCTCGACCTCGTCGGGATATTCGTCTTCGCGATCTCGGGCGCGCTGCTCGCCGTCCGCAAGAACTTCGATGTCTTCGGCATCGCGGTCCTCGCCGAGGTGACAGCGCTGGGCGGAGGGCTGTTCCGTGACGTGATGATCGGCGCGATCCCGCCCGCCGCCTTCACCGACCTCGGCTACTTCATCACCCCGCTCTTCGCCGCCGTACTGGTCTTCTTCCTCCACCCGCACGTGGAGCGCATCCAGGTCGGCGTCAACGTCTTCGACGCGGCGGGCCTCGGCCTGTTCTGTGTGACCGGCACGGTCAAGGCGTACGAGTACGGCCTCGGGCTCACGTCATCGGCGGCCCTGGGGCTGGCCACGGCGGTCGGCGGCGGTGTGCTGCGGGACGTGCTGGCCAACGAGGTGCCCTCGCTGCTGCGCTGGGACCGCGACCTGTACGCGGTGCCCGCGATCGTCGGCGCGACCATGGTCGTCCTGTGCATTCGCTTCGACACCCTCAACGCCTTCACCAGCGGTACGGCGGTCATCGCCGCGTTCACCCTCCGCCTGCTGGCCCTGCGCTTCCACTGGCGGGCGCCCCGCGCGTACAACCGTTCCTCGGCGCGGGCTGAGGAGGCCTAGTCCCTCTCGGGTGGGCACGGCGTGGGATCGGCGCGCCGAAAAGCTACCGCTCAGTAATGCAGTCCATGTACCGTGCATGCCATGGCACAGGCAGCGACAGAGGCGGCGGCGCAGACCGCCCGGGCAACCATCGGCGACAGCGAGTTCGACCGGGACACCGCGGTCACCCTGCGCGAGGAAGGCGTCTACGACGCCGAGCTCTCCGCGGGCTGGACCATCATCCACGCCGTCAACGGCGGCTACCTGCTGGCCCTCCTCGGCCGCGCGCTGGGCGAGGCGCTGCCGCACTCCGACCCGTTCTCGGTCTCCGCGCACTACCTCACCGCCTCCGTCCCCGGCCCCGCGGTGATCCGGACCCAGACCGTCCGTACCGGCCGCACCCTCTCCACCGGCCAGGCCTCCCTCTTCCAGTACGCCGAGGACGGCAGCGAGATCGAGCGCATCCGGGTCCTCGCCACCTACGGCGACCTGGATGCCCTCCCCGACGACGTACGTACCACCGCCCTGCCGCCCGCCATGCCCGACCGGGACCACTGCCTCGGCCCGAGTGACGGCGCGCCCAGGATTCCCGGCAGCTCCGCCATCACCGACCGCCTCGACATCAAGCTCGATCCGGCGACCGTCGGCTGGGCGGTCGGCGCCCCGTCCGGCAAGGGCGAGATGCGCGGCTGGTTCGGCCTCGCGGACGGCCGTGACCCCGACGCGCTCTCCCTGCTGCTCACCGTGGACGCCCTGCCGCCGACCTCGTTCGAGCTGGGCCTCACCGGCTGGACCCCCACCGTGGAGCTCACCACCCACATCCGCTGCCGCCCCGCGCCGGGCCCGCTGCGCGTCTCCATCACCACCCGCAACCTCGCCGGCGGCTTCCTGGAGGAGGACGCCGAGGTCTGGGACAGCGCCGGCCGTCTCGTCGCCCAGTCCCGCCAGTTGGCGAAGGCTCCGCGCGCCGAGTAGCCCTACGCACGCGACTGGCGAGGGGTACGCCGCCCCGCCGGGCAGGGCGTACGCGTACGACGCCTCGCGCGCCCGGCCCGGCTCAGTCCGGGGCGGGCGCCTCGTCGAGCCAGTGGGCGCGGCCGATGGAGACCAGCCGCAGCCGTCGCCGAGCCTGCCGGACCACGGCCCGCTCGTGCTCGGGCCCCGCGTCCAGCAGCGCCGACGCGGTCATCACCATGTGGTCCACGTAGAACCCGCCCAGCATGAGCAGGTCATCCTCGCTCCACCCGGCCGACCCCGGCTCCTGGCCGAGCGCGAGGGCCACCTCCTCCGCGAACCGGAACAACTGCGCCGCGATGGCCTCGCGCACCGGACCCACCCCACCGTGCTGCTCCCGGGCGATGAACCGGAAGTGGGCGGGCTGCGCGCCCACGTGCCGCGCTATCACCTCCACGCTGCGGTCCAGCCGCTCCTCGCTGTCGCCCGTTTCCGCGAGTACCGCGGCGATCAGCCCGTGCAGGCTGCCCAGCGTCTCCTCCACCAGGGCCACGCCGAGCGCGGCGGTGTCCACGAAGTGCCGGTAGAAGGCGGTGGGGGTGACTCCGGCGGCCCGGGTGACCTCCCGCAGTCCCAGGCTGCTCAGGCTCTGGTGCTCCAGCAGCAGGAGCGCGGCGTCCAGCAGGGCCTGGCGGGTCTTCAGCTTCTGGGTCTGGCGGATTCCGGCGGTGTGACTCATGCCATTCAGTAAACAACCGTTCTCCGAGCCAAGGAAGGGGTCAGAGGTTTAGGCTGGCAAGTCAGTGAACACTCGTACTCCGAACGGCTTTCGTCTTAGCAGTCTCCGCACAGAGAGGTTCCGCCGTGCTTGTCCTCGTCGCCGCGCTGCTGCTGCTGGGAATCGTCCTCGGGGCGGTCGCCCAGCTCCCCCTCCCGGTCTCGCTGGCCGTCGCGGCCGTGATCGGCTGCTGGCTGCTGATCTTCGCCGCGCGGGAGCGCCACGCGCGCCGCACCCGCTGACCCGCGCCCACCCCTCCACCCGCGCGCCCGCACCAGCACCCGCCGAGCCTGCCGCACCCGGACCGATCCGAAGGAGCTCGCACCATGACTCTCACCCTCATCGACCGTGCCCGCCGTACGGGTCCCGTCATCGACCGGGGCGCGGCCCCCGAGGCGGCCCCCGGCCAGGCTCCGGAGTCCGCGCCCCGCCGGGCCACCGGCCGGGAGGCGGACGGTCTTGCCGTCGCCTCGTTCGTCCTCGGCCTCGTCGGCCTGCTGGCCTTCAACCTGCTTCTCGGCCCCACCGCGATCGTGATGGCGCTGCTCTCCCTGGCCCGCCGCACCCGCCGTCCCGGCCGCGCCTGCCTCGGCCTCGCGCTCGGCGTCGCCGACCTCGTCGTGCTGGCCGTCCTGGTCACCGTCAACGGCACGGTCGCCTGGAATCTCGGCGCCTGACGCGGGCGCCCCGAGCCGCTCCGCCCGGTCCGCCACCGGGCTCCGGGCGGGTCCCCACACCCCCGTACGGGCGTGCGCGGCCACCGCACCGTGACGCGCCCGCCATGCGCCCCGCCCCGGGCTCGTAGAATCGGCCCCACCATGGCCTACCTCGACCACGCCGCGACCACGCCGATGCTTCCCGAAGCGATCGAGGCGATGACCGCCCAGCTCTCCGTCACCGGCAACGCGTCCTCCCTGCACGCGGCCGGGCGCCGGGCCCGCCGTACCGTCGAGGAGTCCAGAGAAACCCTCGCCGACGCCCTCGGCGCACGTCCCAGCGAGGTGGTCCTCACCTCCGGCGGTACGGAGGCCGACAACCTCGCCGTCAAGGGTCTCTACTGGTCCCGCCGCGACGCCGACCCCCGCCGCACCCGGGTCCTCGCGGGCCCCGTCGAGCACCACGCCGTCCTGGACGCCGTCGACTGGCTCGCCGAGCACGAGGGCGCGACCGTCGACCATCTCCCGGTCGACCGCTACGGGCGGGTCCACCCGGAAGACCTGCGCGAGGCGATCCTCCGCGACCCCGACGACGTCGCGATGATCACCGTGATGTGGGCCAACAACGAGATCGGCACGATCATGCCGGTACGGGAACTGGCGGCGGTGGCGGCCGAGTTCGGGATCCCGATGCACGCCGACGCGGTGCAGGCCTTCGGTCAGCTGGAGGTGGACTTCGCCGCCTCCGGGCTGGCCGCGATGACGGTCAGCGGCCACAAGATCGGCGGCCCGTTCGGGATCGGCGCGCTGCTGCTGGGCCGCGACCACACCCCCGTACCCGTTCTGCACGGCGGCGGCCAGGAGCGGCACGTGCGCTCGGGCACCCTGGACGTGCCCGCCGTCGCCTCCTTCGCGGTGGCGGGGCAGCTGGCCGCCGAGGGGCGCGAGCACTTCGCTGGGCGCGTCGGCGGGCTGCGGGACGACCTGGTCGCCGCCGTGCGCCACGCCGTCCCGGACGCCGTCCTCGGCGGCGACCCGGATCCGGCCGGACGGCTGCCGGCCAACGCCCACTTCAGCTTCCCCGGCTGCGAGGGCGACTCCCTCCTGCTCCTCCTGGACGCCCAGGGCATCGAGTGCTCCACCGGCTCCGCCTGCACCGCCGGGATCGCCCAGCCCAGCCACGTACTCCTGGCCACCGGCACCGACCCGGACCTGGCCCGGGGCACCCTGCGCTTCTCGCTCGGCCACACCTCGACCGAGGAGGACGTCAAGGCGCTCGCCCAGGCGATCGGCCCGGCGGTGGAGCGGGCGCGGACGGCCGGACTGAGCTGAGGGCGGCTACTCCGCCTTCACCGAAGCCGAGGCCGACGTCGAGGCCGAAGGCGTGGGGGAGGGCGGTGCCGTCGCCGCCCGCCGCACCAGCTTGAGATAGCGGTCCCAGTCCCAGTGCGGCCCGGGGTCGGTGTGGTCGGTGCCCGGCACCTCCACATGCCCGATGATGTGCTCCCGGTCGATGGGTATGTCGTACCGCGCGCAGATCGACGCCGTGAGCCGCGCCGACGACTCGTACATCGCCTTGGTGAGGTCCTTCGGCCGGTCCACGAACCCCTCGTGCTCGATGCCGATCGCCCGTTCGTTGAAGGAGCGGTTCCCCGCCTGGTACGCCACGTCCAGCTCGCGGATCATCTGCACCACCCGCCCGTCCTGGCCCACGATGTAGTGCGTCGCGGCCCGGTGGGCGGGGTCCTGGAAGACCCGTACCGCGCTGTCGAAGCTGCCCTGGGTGACATGGATGATCACGCGGTCGATCCGGAAGTCGTCCGGGCGGTCCGCCCGCCGCCAGTTCGCCTCGGAGGCGGCGACCCAGGTGGCGGCCCCGTAGTCCAGCTCACCGGCCTTGCGGGGCTTCTCCACGCCCGGCACCCGCCACCAGGCCTGCTTCACCTCGTCGCGCACGAGCACGGCGACGGTGCCGGCCGCGACCACACCGCCGCCGATCAGCAGCGCGCGCCTGCTGACGCCGCCGGAGGGCTTCTTCCGCGAAGCCCTGCGTGACGACGTGTCTGAGGGCTTGTCCGACGCCCCGGTGCTCCCGTTGTTCCCCATGTGATCGTCAACGCTTATCCGCGAGCGTTCGGTTCCCGGCGACCCGTACCCTGGAGGGGCTATGACTCAGACTTCCCAGCGCCCCCTGCGTGTCCTCGCCGCGATGTCGGGCGGCGTGGACTCCGCCGTCGCCGCCGCTCGCGCCGCCGAAGCCGGCCACGACGTGACCGGTGTCCACCTCGCCCTGTCCGCGAACCCCCAGTCCTTCCGGACCGGGGCGCGCGGCTGTTGCACCATCGAGGACTCCCGGGACGCGCGCCGTGCCGCCGACGTCATCGGTATCCCGTTCTACGTCTGGGACCTCGCGGAACGCTTCCGCGAGGACGTCGTGGACGACTTCGTCGCGGAGTACGAGGCCGGGCGCACGCCCAACCCCTGCCTGCGCTGCAACGAGAAGATCAAGTTCGCCGCGCTCCTGGACAAGGCACTCGCCCTGGGCTTCGACGCCGTCTGCACAGGCCACTACGCCACGGTCGTGCTCGCCGAGGACGGCAGCCGTGAGCTGCACCGCGCCTCCGACATGGCCAAGGACCAGAGCTATGTGCTGGGCGTCCTGGACGACAGGCAGCTCGCCCACGCCATGTTCCCGCTCGGCGACACCCTCACCACCAAGGACGAGATCCGCGCCGAGGCCGAGCGCCGGGGCCTGGCCGTCGCCAAGAAGCCCGACAGCCACGACATCTGCTTCATCGCCGACGGCGACACCCAGGGCTTCCTGGCCAACCGCCTCGGTGGCCCGGCCGAGGGCGACATCCTCGACGAGACCGGCACGAAGCTCGGCACCCACGAGGGCGCGTTCGGCTTCACCATCGGCCAGCGCAAGGGCCTGAAGATCGGCCACCCCGCCCCCGACGGCAAGCCGCGCTACGTGCTCGACATCTCCCCGGTGAACAACACGGTCACCGTGGGCCCCGTCGAGGCCCTCGACGTGACCTCGCTGACCGCCATCAAGCCGCGCTGGTGCGGAACGCCCCCGTCCGGCCCGGGGACGTACACCGCCCAGCTCCGCGCCCACGGCAGCGAGACCGAGGTGACGGCCGAGCTGGTGGACGGGTCCGAGCTGCACGTCACCTTCACCGAGCCGGTCCGGGGCGTGGCCCCCGGCCAGGCGGTCGTCCTGTACGACGGCACCCGGGTCGTCGGCTCGGCCACCATCGCGACGACCGTGCGCCGCGAGCGGGTGCCGGCCGGCTGACAGGCCCCGGGCTCACGACGCCTGGCGTACGTACACGTCCCGGGCGAAGAAGTCCGCCAGCACCGGGGCGAGCACCTGCGGTGCCACCTCGCGCATCTGGCCCGTCAGCGTGCGGTGCCGGGCGCGCGGCAGGGCCTCGGCCAGGGTCCGGGTGGACGCCCGGGCCCTGGCCGAGCTGAAGCCGCCGCAGACCACCAGCGTGCGGGCGGTGACGGCGGCGAACCGCTCGGCCGGAACGGCCCCGTCGCCCAGCATCGCGTCGTCGTACGCCAGCGTGTGCGCCAGCGCCTCCAGGCCTGCCCACAGGGGTGCGCGCCGCATCCGGTCCACCGTCGCCGCGTCGACGCCCGTCGCGGTGAGGAACAGCTCCACCGCCCCGGCCCGGTCCCCGGCCGCCAGCAGCAGGTGCAGCCGGTCCGTGCAGCGGGCCTTGAAGCGGAGACCGGAGGCGCCGGGGGTGTAGGGCGGCTCGTAGACGGCGAGCAGGCCGACGGGAAGCCCGGCGGCGGCCGCCTCCAGGGCCAGCGCGCCGCCCGAGGACATGCCGAAGACGGAGGCGCCCGCCCCCGCCGCACCCACGACGGCGGTCAGGTCCTCGATCTCCCGGCGCACGGAGACGGCCCCCGCGCCCTCGTCCCCGGTGTCACCGCTGGCGCCGCGCCCCCGGCGGTCGTAGGTGACCACGGTGAAGCGCGGCGCCAGCAGGGCGGCCAGGGGCGCGTCGGTCGCCGCGGTGCTCAGAGCCCCGCCGACCAGCACCAGCGGTGGCCCCTCGCCCTGGCGGCGGTAGGCGATCGGCGTGCCGTCGGCGGAGAGAATCCTGTCCATGGGAGGGGAGACCGGGGCGGACCGGAAAACTCATCGCCCGGACGGCAGAAACTTCCGCCGAAGGAGCTCTGCCGCAGGTCAGTCGGTCACCGGCTCCGTCTCGTAGAAGCAGAAGTGGTCCTTGACGGCGGCGACTTCGGGCTTGGGGTCCGGGTAGGCCCAGACGAGATCGGCGGCGCCGGGGAGGGACCAGTAGGAGGCGTCCCCCTTGAACGGACAGTGGGTGGTGGTGTCCGACGGGGTGAGCAGCTCGGTACGGACGTCCTCGGGCGGCAGGTAGTAGCGGTCCGGGCAGCCCGTCTCGCGCAGGACGAGGGGACGGCGGCTCTCGGCCAGCACCTGGCCCTCGTGCACCGCCCTGACGTGCACGGTGCCCGGCTCGACGGTGATGTGGTGTCCTCGGGTGGAAGTCATGCCTCTCTCAGCGGCGTACGGGCCCGGAATCTTCCCCGCCCGCCGGACCTTCCCCACAACGGGGGAATGTCCGATCCGGGTCGTACGGTGGCTCCATGAACATCTGCGTCTTCCTCTCCGCCGCCGACCTCGACGCCCGCTACACCGTGCCCGCCCGGGAGTTCGCCGAACTGCTCGGCAGAGGCGGGCACACTCTGGTGTGGGGCGGGTCGGAGAGCGGCCTGATGAAGGTCGTCGCGGACGGCGTGCAGGCGGCGGGCGGGCGGCTCGTGGGGGTCTCGGTCGACTTCCTCGCCGCGAAGGCGCGGGGGGACGCGGACGAGATGGTGATCGCCCGTGACCTCGCCGAGCGCAAGGCCCTCCTCCTGGAGAAGTCGGACGCGATCGTGATCATGGTCGGCGGGACCGGGACGCTGGACGAGGCCACCGAGATCCTGGAGCTGAAGAAGCACGGCAAGCACACCAAGCCGGTCGTCCTGCTCAACACGGCCGGCTTCTACGACGGGCTGCGCGAGCAGTTCCAGCGGATGGAGGACGAGGGGTTCCTCCCGGTGCCCCTGACCGACCTGGTCTTCTTCGCCAAGGACGGCGTCGGCGCGCTGGCGTATCTGGAGGAGTCCGCCGGTCTCCGGTGAGGGCCCCCGGCCTAGGATCGCCCCATGCCTACCCACCTCATCACCGGCGCCGGTTCCGGCATCGGGGCCGCTGTCGCCCGCCGCCTCCTGGAGCGCGGCGACGACCTCGTCCTGCTCGCCCGTGACGCCGGCCGCGCCAAGGAGTTCGCCGACCGCTACCCGGGCGCGCGGACCCTCGTCGGCGACCTCGGCAACCCCGACCGGCTCTCCTGGGCGTTCGGCCAGCAGCCCATGCCCGAGCGGATCGACACCCTGCTGCACATCGCGGGCGTCGTCGAGCTCGGCACGGTCGGCGAGCTCACCCCCAAGGCCTGGCACTTCCAGCTCAACGCCAACCTCATCGCCCCCGCCGAGATCACCCGCCTCCTCATCCCGCAGCTCCGCGCCGCCCAGGGCCACGTCCTGTTCGTGAACTCCGGCGCCGGGCTCGCCGCCCACGCCGGGTGGAGCGCGTACGCCGCGAGCAAGCACGGCCTCAAGGCGCTCGCCGACTCGCTGCGCCACGAGGAGCACGTCAACGGGGTACGGGTCACCACCGTCTACCCCGGCCGGACCGCCAGCCCCATGCAGGCCAAGGTGCACCAGCAGGAGGGCAAGGAGTACGACGCCGCCCGCTGGATCGACCCCGAGTCGGTGGCCACCACGATCCTGATGGCGATCGACCTGCCCCGCGACGCCGAGGTGAACGACCTCACGGTCCGCCCCGGCCGCTGAAGCCCACCGTCCGCCCGGGCCGTTGAAGCCCGGTCGCGCGGGTGCCCCACCCGGGACCGTAGGCTTCCGGCGTGAGCGAGAAGAGCAAGTTGAGCGGGTGCCCGGCGACCGGGATCGGGTCGATGCCCGGGGGAGACGCGAGGGAGGCGGCGAAGACCGTCGCCGGCTCCTTCGCCGACGGCCAGGGCATGCCCTACCTGGCGGAGCTGCCGGCGCGTGGACCGGGGGCCGACATGATCGGCCGGACCGTCGGCATGCTCGTCGAGATGTACGGGCACGTCGAGCCGAGCGGCTGGCGGATCAGCGACCGCCCCGGCCGCGACACCCGCCGCGCCCGCTCCTGGCTCGGCGAGGACCTGGACGCCCTGGAGGAGTTCACCCAGGGGTACGAGGGGCTGCTCAAGGTCCAGGCCGTCGGTCCGTGGACGCTTGCCGCCGGCCTGGAACTGCGCGGTGGCGAGGCCATGCTCGGCGACCCCGGTGCCTGCCGCGACCTGGCCGGTTCGCTGGCCGAGGGGCTCCGCTCCCATCTCGCCGAGGTACGGCGGCGGATGCCCGGGGCCGAAGTGGTCCTCCAACTGGACGAACCCTCCCTGACCGCCGTCCTGCTGGGCCGGGTCCGCTCCGCCAGCGGCTACCGCACCTACCGGGCCGTCGACCGCCAGGTCGTCGAGTCGGCCCTGCGCGACGTCCTCGCCGTCGCGGGTGAGGACGGCACGACGATCGTCCACTCCTGCGCGCCCGAAGTGCCCTTCGCGCTGCTGCGCCGGGCCGGGGCGGACGGAATCTCGTTCGACTTCTCCCTTCTCACGGAGCGTGAGGAAGAGACGATCGGGGAAGCGGTCGAAGGCGGCACGCAGCTCTTTCTCGGAGTGGTGCCGTCCACGGACGCCGCCACGGACGGATTGTCGGACCCGGGCGGTAGCGTCATGGGGGTCAGGACGTTGTGGAGCAGGCTGGGGCTGAATCCGGGGACTCTCGCCGAGTCCGTCGCGATCACCCCGTCGTGCGGTCTCGCGGGTGCGTCGCCCGCCTACGCCCGCACCGCGCTCGCCCACAGCGCCCGAGCGGCGAGGTCGCTCGCGGACAACCCTGAGTGACGGGACGACGGGCAAACGGGAGGACGGGACGATGGTCGGCGAACAGCGGGTGGAACAGGAGAGCTCGGTTCCGGCGGACGTGCGGGAGGAGCACGCGCTGCTGGCCGAGAAGGTCGAGGAGCACCGCTTCCGGTACTACGTGAAGGACCAGCCGGTCGTCAGCGACGCCGAGTTCGACCGGCAGATGCGCGCGCTGGAGGCGCTGGAGGAGGAGCACCCGGCGCTGCGCACCCCGGACTCCCCGACCCAGAAGGTGGCCGGGCCCTACCGCACGGAGTTCACCTCCGTCGAGCACCGGGAGCGGATGCTCTCCCTGGACAACGCCTTCGACGACGAGGAGCTGGCCACCTGGGCCGAGCGCGTCGCCAAGGACGTCGGCACGCCCGGCCACCACTTCCTCTGCGAGCTCAAGGTGGACGGCCTCGCCGTCAACCTCACCTACGAGCACGGCCGGCTGACCCGGGCGGCGACCCGCGGCGACGGCCGCACCGGTGAGGACATCACGCCCAACATCCGCACGATCGCGGAGATCCCGCACCGCCTCAAGGGCGAGAACATCCCCGCGCTGGTGGAGATCCGGGGCGAGGTCTTCTTCCCGATGGAGGCCTTCGAGGAGCTGAACGCCCGGCTGGTGGCCGCCGACGACAAGCCCTTCGCCAACCCGCGTAACGCGGCGGCCGGTTCGCTGCGCCAGAAGGACCCGAAGGTCACCGCCACGCGCCCGCTGCACATGGTGGTGCACGGCATCGGCGCCCACGAGGGCCTCACCATCGACCGCCTCTCCCAGGCCTACGAGCTCCTCCACACCTGGGGCCTGCCCACCGCCCAGCACAACAAGGTCGTCGACTCCCTCGCAGGCGTACGGGAATTCATCGCGTACTTCGGCGAGCACCGGCACTCCGTGGAGCACGAGATCGACGGGGTCGTCGTCAAGCTCGACGAGATCCCGCTCCAGGGCCGGCTGGGCTCCACCTCGCGCGCCCCGCGCTGGGCCATCGCCTGGAAGTACGCCCCCGAAGAGGTCAACACCAAGCTGGTCAACATCCGCGTCGGCGTCGGCCGCACCGGCCGCGTCACGCCGTACGCCCAGGTCGAGCCGGTCGAAGTGGCCGGTTCCGAGGTCGAGTTCGCCACCCTGCACAACCAGAACGTGGTCAAGGCCAAGGGCGTCCTCATCGGCGACACCGTGGTCATCCGCAAGGCGGGCGACGTCATCCCGGAGATCCTCGGCCCCGTCGTCGACCTGCGTGACGGCACCGAGAAGGCGTTCGAGATGCCGACGCACTGCCCCGAGTGCGGTACGGAGCTGCGCCCGATGAAGGAGGCCGACATCGACCTCCGGTGCCCCAACGCCCGCACCTGCCCGGCCCAGTTGCGCGAGCGGGTCTTCTATCTCGCCGGGCGCAAGAGCCTGGACATCGACCACTTCGGCTATGTGGCCGCCGCCGCCCTGACCCGGCCCCTGGAGCCCGCCGAGCCGGTCCTGCGGGACGAGAGCGACCTGTTCGACCTCACCATCGAGCAGCTGCTGCCGATCCGGGCGTACGTCCTGGACCAGGACAGCGGGCTGCCCAAGCGTGACCCCAAGACCGGTGAGGAGAAGATCGCGACGGTCTTCGCCAACCAGCAGGGCGAGCCGAAGAAGAACGCGGTGGCCATGCTGGAGGGCATCGCCGCCGCGAAGAACGCGCCGCTGGCCCGGATCCTCACCGGGCTCTCCATCCGGCACGTCGGGCCGGTCGCCGCCCAGGAGCTGGCCCGTCAGTTCCGCTCCGTCGACCGGATCGACGAGGCCACCGAGCAGGAGCTGGCCGACGCGGACGGCGTCGGCCCCATCATCGCCGCCTCTGTCAAGCAGTGGTTCGCCGAGGACTGGCACCGCGAGATCCTGCGCAAGTGGCGCGAGGCCGGGGTCCGGATGGCCGACGAGGGCTCGGACGAGGAGCAGGGGCCCCGCCCCCTCGAAGGGCTCACCGTCGTCGTCACCGGCACCCTCACCGCCTACACCCGGGACGGCGCCAAGGAGGCGCTCCAGAGCCTCGGGGCGAAGGTCACCGGGTCGGTGTCGAAGAAGACCGCGTTCGTGGTCGTCGGTGACAACCCCGGCTCCAAGTACGACAAGGCCATGCAGCTGAAGGTCCCCGTGCTGGACGAGGACGGGTTCGCCGTCCTCCTCGAGCAGGGCCCCGACGCCGCCCGGGAGGCCGCCCTGCCCGTATCGGAAGCCGCCCCGGAAGCCGCGCCGGAGGCGGCCGCGGAAGCCTCGCCCGAGTAGACCGCCCGTCCCCTGCGACGCGCCCGCCACTTCCGCACATCGCTGTTCGCCGGATCGAGACGACTTCGAGACGCGGGCCCGGCGTGGCGCGCCCGGGGTGGGGAAGAAAGGGGGCAGAGGGGCGAAGAAGGGGCGGCCGGACCCCGAACGGCCCACCGGCGTCACCCGTTCGGCGCATAGCAGATGGTGACGGGTCGTCGGTTCGCCTTCGGCAAGAGCTGTAGAGCGCTGCCCCTGGGAGCCCTTCGCGGCCTACTGTTGAGGGGTAGCGCCTGCCGTGCACGGCCGCCCGCCCGGGGCCGTGGGAGCAAGAGAGCGGGGGCCACCGAGGGACTTCGGCACCGCCGGCTGTGAGAGGGACGGAATGAAACCGACCGAGAGCGCCGCCCCGGTGTCACGGCTGCAAGGTTTCGTCGGCCTCACGTCCCCGGTGGGCGCCGCCGTCATCGGGATCGCCGCGTTACTGCTGGCGGCCGGCTTCTACCGGACCGTGCAGGACGGCCACGCCCTCTTCCCGGACGGCACCGTGGGCTGGTCGATCGCCGTGCTCACCGGGATCATCGTCGGCCACCTGGTCGCGCTCGGCCGCGACCGATGGTGGGGCGGGACCGGCTCCGGGGCCGCCCTCACCCTCGCCGTGCTGCTGCTCTACGGCTGGCTGCCCGCGGGCCTGGTCAGCCTGGTCGTCGTGGTCCTCGTCGGGAGCGCCCGCAGACACCGCTGGTGGCAGGGGCTCCTGCACGGCGCGGTGGACATCCTCGGCATCGCGGCGGCGGCCCTCGTGCTGGCCGCGTTCGGTGAGGTGCCGTCCGTGGAGAGGCCCTGGCTGCCACTCGACTGGGGCATCGCCGCCGTGCCGGAGCTGCTCCTGACGGCGTCGACGTATCTGCTCGTCACCCGGGTCCTGCTGTGGTACGCCGGAGCGCCCCAGAACGGCGGGCTGCCGACCATCGCCCGCACCGCCCTGCTGCGCCAGGGGCTCGTCGCCGTGGCCCTGCTCGGCCTCGCCCCGCTGATCTGCGTCGTCGCGATGTCCATGCCCGTCGTGCTGCCGCTCTTCGCGGTCCCGCTGATCGCCCTGGACTCCACGCTCTGGATCGCCCGCGCCCGCGCCGAGGAGCAGCTGCGCGATCCGCTGACCGGCCTGCCCAACCGCCAGTGGCTGCTGGAGCGGACCTGGTCGGCCCTGGAGGACGCCGAGAGCGTGGGCACCAGGTCGGCGCTGGTCCTGATCGACCTGGACCGCTTCCGCGCGGTCAACGACACGCTCGGCCACCTCGCCGGTGACCGGTTGCTGCTCCAGATAGCGGAACGTCTGCGGCTCGCCCTGCCGCAGGGTGCCGAGGCGGCCCGGCTCGGCGGCGACGAGTTCGCCGTGCTCCTGCCGCAGGCCGACTCGACCACCAGCGCCCAGCGGGTGGCCCGCCACCTGGTCGCCGAGCTGTCCTCACCGCTCGACCTGGACGGGCTGGTCCTGGTGCTGGAGGCCAGCGCCGGTGTCGCCGTCTACCCGGACCACGCGCTGGACGCCGAGGGGCTGCTGCGCCGCGCGGACGTCGCGATGTACCAGGCCAAGCGCGACCGTACGGGCGTGGAGGTCTACGAGTCGAAGCGGGACGGCAACACCCCCGACCGGCTCGGGCTCCTGGGCGATCTGCGCCGGGCGCTGGACGCGGGCGACGTCGAGCTGCACTACCAGCCCAAGGTCCGCTTCGACGGGCAGGTGGCCGGTCTGGAGGCGCTGGTGCGCTGGGTGCACCCCGAGCGCGGCCGGGTCCCCCCGGACGAGTTCATCGCCATCGCGGAGTCGTCGGGGCTGATGCCGCACCTCACGGAGTACGTCCTGGAGACGGCGCTGGCGCAGGTCGCCCGGTGGCGGGCGCAGGGCCTGTTCGTGCCGGTCGCGGTCAACGTCTCCCCGCGCGACGTGCACACCCCCGGCTTCGCTGGCGGGGTCGCCGCCCGGCTCGCCCGGCACGGTGTCCCGGCCTCGGCGCTCCAGCTGGAGATCACCGAGCACGTGCTGCTGGAGGACCCGCAGCGGGCCGCCGACACCCTGGCCGGACTGACGGCGCACGGCGTGAAGATGTCGCTGGACGACTTCGGCACCGGCTACTCCTCGCTCGTCCACCTGCGCAGGCTGCCGGTGAGCGAGCTGAAGATCGACCGGTCCTTCGTGGCCCGGCTCGCCGTCGACCACGAGGACGCGGAGATCGTCCGCTGCACGATCGACCTGGCCCACTCGCTCGGCCTGGTCGTCGTCGCCGAGGGCGTCGAGGACGACGAGACCTGGGAGCGGCTGCGGGACCTGCGGTGCGACGCGGTGCAGGGCTGGCTGGTGGCGGCCGCGATGCCGCCCCAGGAGACGACGGCCTGGCTCCGGGCGCGCGGCGAGCACGGCTGGCGGCGCCCCGCCGAACTGGAGGCCCAGGCGGCCGCCGCCGCGGCGAACGGCAAGCCGGACGCCGAGCAGCACCCCCAGGGACGCACGGTCTCCGGCCCGGCGACGACCTGAGGCGCGGACCCGGCAGCGGCCCGGTACGACCCGTCGACGGTCCGAGGCCCGGCCCCGGCCCCGTACCGGAATCGTCCGAAACGGGTGGGCCGATCGGGGTGGGGTACCCGGCCTCGACGGACCCCATAGGATTGGGCCCAAAACCACACACCAACCCCTGAGGATCGCTGCATGCCTGGCATCACGCGCGAGGAGGTCGCCCACCTCGCCCGGCTGGCGCGTCTGGAGCTGAAGGGCGAAGAGCTCGATCACTTCGCCGGTCAGCTCGACGACATCATCGGCGCGGTCGCCCGCGTCTCCGAGGTCGCCGACCAAGACGTACCGCCGACCTCCCACCCGCTGCCGCTGACCAACGTCATGCGCGCGGACGAGGTCCGTCCGTCGCTCACCCCCGCGCAGGCGCTCTCCGGCGCCCCGGCCCAGGAGCAGCAGCGTTTCAAGGTGCCGCAGATCCTGGGGGAGGACTAACCGCCATGACGGACAACAGCACCATCATCAAGCTCACCGCGGCCGAGATCGCCGCGAAGATCGCCTCCGGCGAGCTCACGGCCGTCGAGGTCACCGAGGCCCACCTGGCCCGGATCGACGCGGTCGACGAGAAGGTCCACGCCTTCCTGCACATCGACCGTGAGGGCGCCCTCGCCCAGGCCCGTGCCGTGGACGCGAAGCGGGAGGCGGGCGAGAAGCTCGGCCCGCTGGCCGGCGTCCCGCTCGCGCTGAAGGACATCTTCACCACCAAGGACATGCCGACCACCGTCGGTTCCAAGATCCTTGAGGGCTGGGTCCCGCCGTACGACGCGACGCTCACGCAGAAGCTGCGCGCGGCCGACGTCGTCATCCTGGGCAAGACCAACATGGACGAGTTCGCCATGGGGTCCTCCACCGAGAACAGCGCCTACGGCCCCACCGGCAACCCGTGGGACCTCACCCGCATCCCCGGCGGCTCCGGTGGCGGCTCCTCCGCCGCCCTCGCCTCCTACGAGGCCCCGCTCGCCATCGGCACGGACACCGGCGGCTCCATCCGCCAGCCCGCAGCCGTCACCGGCACGGTCGGCGTCAAGCCCACCTACGGCGGCGTCTCCCGCTACGGCATGGTCGCCTTCTCGTCCTCCCTGGACCAGGGGGGGCCCTGCGCCCGTACGGTCCTTGACGCGGCCCTGCTCCACGAGGCCATCGCCGGGCACGACCCGCTGGACTCGACCTCCATCGACGCCCCGGTCCCGCCGGTCGTCGAGGCCGCGCGCAACGGCTCCGTACAGGGCATGCGCGTCGGCGTCGTCAAGCAGTTCCGCGGCGAGGGCTACCAGACGGGCGTCCTCCAGCGCTTCGACGAGTCGGTCGAGCTGCTGAAGTCGCTGGGTGCGGACATCGTCGAGCTGGACTGCCCGTCCTTCGACCTGGCGCTCTCCGCGTACTACCTGATCGCGCCGTCCGAGTGCTCCTCCAACCTGGCCCGCTTCGACGCCATGCGTTACGGCCTGCGGGTCGGCGACGACGGCACGAAGTCGGCCGAGGACGTCACCGCGCTCACCCGCGAGGCCGGCTTCGGCGACGAGGTCAAGCGCCGCATCATCCTGGGGACGTACGCGCTCAGCTCCGGCTACTACGACGCGTACTACGGCTCGGCCCAGAAGGTCCGCACCCTCATCACCCAGGACTTCGAGAAGGCCTTCGAGCAGGTCGACGTGATCGTCTCCCCGACGACCCCGACCACCGCCTTCCCGATCGGCGAGCGCGCCGACGACCCGATGGCGATGTACCTCGCGGACCTGTGCACCATCCCCACGAACCTGGCCGGCAACTCCGCCATGTCGCTCCCCTGCGGCCTGGCCCCGGAGGACGGTCTGCCGGTCGGACTGCAGATCATCGCCCCCGCCATGAAGGACGACCGGCTCTACAAGGTCGGAGCGGCCGTCGAGGCCGCCTTCGTGGAAAAGTGGGGACACCCGCTGCTTGAGGAGGCTCCGTCGCTGTGAGTGCCATGGCAAAGAAGGCCAGTAACTTCAAGAAGTCCAAGACCGGGCTGTACATCTCGCTCGGCAGTACCGCGTTCGGCGCGATCACCGTCGCCAAGCAGGCGAGGCTCGCGCGTGAGGACAACGACGTGCTGCGACTCGTCGACGCGGCCGTCTCCGCGGCCGCCATCGTCACCGGACTCGCGATCCTCTATCGCGAACTGAAGCGTCTCGGCGACGACGACGTTCTGCTGGGCTGAGAGGGAAAGTTTTCACCGTGACTGTCACCGACCTGGTGTCGTACGAGGACGCGCTCGCGTCCTACGACCCCGTCATGGGCCTCGAAGTCCATGTCGAACTCGGAACGAAGACCAAGATGTTCTGCGGCTGCTCCACGGAGCTGAAGCAGGACGCCAACTCCCAGACCTGCCCGGTCTGTCTCGGACTGCCCGGCGCGCTGCCGGTCGTCAACGAGATCGGCGTGGAATCGGCCATCAAGATCGGCCTCGCGCTCAACTGCGAGATCGCCGAGTGGTGCCGCTTCGCCCGGAAGAACTACTTCTATCCGGACATGCCGAAGAACTTCCAGACCTCCCAGTACGACGAGCCGATCGCCTTCGACGGCTATCTGGACGTCCAGCTGGAGGACGGGGAGATCTTCCGGGTGCAGATCGAGCGCGCCCACATGGAGGAGGACACCGGCAAGTCGACGCACGTCGGCGGCGCCACCGGCCGTATCCACGGCGCGTCCCACTCCCTGCTCGACTACAACCGGGCCGGCATCCCGCTCATCGAGATCGTCACCAAGCCGATCGAGGGAGCCGGCGCCCGCGCCCCCGAGGTCGCCAAGGCGTACGTCGCCGAACTCCGCGAGCTGATCAAGGCCCTCGGCGTCTCCGAGGCGCGCATGGAGATGGGCCAGATGCGCTGCGACGTGAACCTGTCGCTGCGCCCGCACGGCCGCGAGGCGTTCGGCACGCGCTCCGAGACGAAGAACGTGAACTCGCTGCGTTCGGTCGAGCGGGCCGCGCGCTTCGAGATCCAGCGGCACGCCGCCGTGCTGTCCTCGGGCGGCACGATCGTTCAGGAGACCCGGCACTTCCACGAGGAGGACGGCTCCACCACGGCCGGCCGCATCAAGGACAACGCCGAGGACTACCGCTACTTCCCCGAGCCGGACCTGGTGCCCGTGGCGCCGGCCCGCGAGTGGGTCGAGGAGCTTCGCAAGGGCCTCCCCGAGCTTCCCCGGCTGCGCCGGGCGCGGCTCAAGGAGGAGTGGGGTGTCAACGCCCACGACATGCAGTCCATCCTCAACGCGGGCGCGGTCGACCTGATCGTCGCCACGACCGAGGCGGGCGCGCCCTCGGACCAGGCCCGCAAGTGGTGGATGGGCGAGCTGGCCCGTAACGCCAACGAGACCGCCCGCGGTCTGGACGAGCTGCCGATCACCCCGGCGCAGGTCGCCCGGGTGGCCGCGCTCGTCGCCGAGGGGGACCTCAACGACAAGCTGGCCCGCCAGGTCATCGAGGGCGTCCTCGCGGGCGAGGGCGACCCGGACACCGTCGTCGAGAAGCGCGGCCTGAAGGTCGTCTCGGACGAGGGCGCGCTGTCCGCGGCCGTGGACGAGGCCATCGCGGGCAACGCCGCCATCGCGGACAAGATCCGCGGCGGCAAGGTCGCGGCGGCGGGCGCGCTCGTCGGCGCGGTCATGAAGGCCACCCGTGGCCAGGCGGACGCGGCGCGCGTGCGCGAGCTGATCCTGGAGAAGCTCGGCGCCGAAGGCTGATCACCCGATCGTCACCCCGAAGGGGCGGTGCACCCGTATGACGGGCGCACCGCCCCTTCAGCCATCCTGAGAGACCCTGCGTACCGGCACCGCCGAGCTCGTCTCCTTCGCCCCCCTCCTGAGCGTCCTCGCCTTCGCCGTCGTACGCCCCAGGGGTCGCTGGCCCCACCGGGATGAGAGGGGCACCCGTACGGCCGGTTGGACTTCTCGCCCGACCTCTTGGACGTTCACCACCGGGCCGTACACAGTCCTTCCCGACGCCACCTGCCCCAACTAGCTTCCCGGCTGTACCCACCGAAAACGGGAGGCTCTTTTGACCACGGACATGTCACGGCGGCGGCTCTTCGCCCTCGGCGGGGGCGCGCTCGGCGCTGCTGCGGCCGGATCGTTCCTGCCGCCGTCGCTCCAGGCAGCCATCGCCGCGCAGCCCGCCCACGCGGGGTCCGGCGGCGGAGGGCTCGGAGCCATCAAGCATGTGGTGATCCTCATGCAGGAGAACCGCTCCTTCGACCACTACTTCGGCTCCCTGCGCGGCGTACGCGGCTTCGGCGACCGTAACGCCATCGAGCTGCCCACCGGCGGCACCGTCTTCGAACAGCCCGGCCCCTCCGGCTCCACCGTCCTGCCGTTCCCGGTGCGCGGGGCGGCCGAGGAGCAGAAGAAGGACCTCCAGTACATCGGCGCCCTCGACCACTCATGGAACGGTGGCGCGCGAGCATGGGGCGGCGGCTGGATGAACGGCTGGATCAGCGCGAAGACCGCGGCCACCATGGCGTACTACGACCGCCGCGACATCCCGCTCCACTACGAGCTGGCCGACACCTTCACCGTCTGCGACGCGTACCACTCCTCGATCCACACCTCCACCAGCCCCAACCGCAACCACCTCTGGAGCGGCAGGACCGGCTTCGAGCCGAACGGGAAGCGGGCCGTCGGCAACGACGCGTACAGCGAGGGCAGCCACCCCGGCTACGACTGGTCCACCTACGCCGAGCGGCTGGAGAAGGCGGGACGGAGCTGGCGGACGTACACGGAGTGGGAGAACTTCACCGACAACCAGATCGAGTTCTACGCCACCTTCAAGGCCATCGCCCGCAAGGCGCTGGGCAAGACCGGCGGCCACACGTACATGGAATCCTTCTACGCCGAGGTCCGCGGCGCGTCCAAGGCCGAGCGCACCCGGCTCCTCGGGCTGCTGGAGGAGGGTGTCGCGACGCTCACCGAACAGGAGCGGAGCCTGTTCGAGCGGGGGTTGCGTCGGGTCCCGACCGGGACGCTGGCCGACGAGTTCGCCAAGGACGTGGCGGCCGGGACACTGCCGGCGGTCTCCTACCTGGTGCCCTCGGCGATCGACTCCGAGCATCCGAGCGTCTCCTCGCCGGTGCACAGCGCCACCATCGTCTACAAGGTCCTGGACGCGCTGGGCCGGCACCCGGACGTCTGGCGCCACACCGCCGTACTGATCAACTACGACGAGAACGACGGCTTCTTCGACCACGTGCCGCCGCCCGTCGCACCCCCCGAGGTGACCGACGAGCAGTGGGAGGGGCGCCCGACCGGCCTCGGCATCCGGGTGCCGCTGCTGGTCGTCTCGCCGTGGACCGTCGGCGGGTACGTCTGCTCCGAGGTCTTCGACCACACCTCGGTGATCCGCTTCCTGGAGCGCTGGACCGGCGTGAAGGAGCCCAACATCAGCGACTGGCGGCGCCGCGTCACGGGCGACCTCACCTCCGCCTTCGACTTCACCTGGCCCCGGCGTCAGCCCGCCGTCCAGGTGCCCGGCGCCATCCCGCCGCTCAGCGGCCGCTGGCAGCCGAAGCCGCCGTCCGTCCAGCGCCTCCCCGGGCAGGAGCCCGGCGCACGCCCGGCGCGCGCGCTCCCGTACCAGCCGGATGCCCAGGTCAGGCGGGCGGCCGACGGCGGGCTACGGGTGGAGCTGGCGAACAGCGGCCGGTCGTCGGCGCACTTCACGCTCTACCCGTACGCCGCTGAGTTCGCGGCCCCGCTCCACCAGGACGTACGCGGCTCGGCGCACTGGACCGTACCGCTGACGGGTCAGGCGTACCGCTTCACGGTCACCGGGCCGAACGGCTTCCGGCGCGAGTTCGCCGGGCCGGCCGCAGGCGGCGCCGAGGTCGCCACCCGCATCGACGCCCGCGACCGCGACGTGCACCTCACCCTGCGCAACACCGGCCGCCACCCGCTGGCCTTCCTGGTCCGGCCGCTCGGCTACGTCGACGAGGACGACCTGCGGGACTGGACCCGCCGCGTCACCGTCAAGCCGGGCCGCAGCCGTACGGTCGTGCACTCGGCGGCCGACGCCCACGGCTGGTACGACCTCGCCGTCACGGCCGACGGGGAGGACGGCTTCCGGCGCCGGCTCATGGGGCACATCGAGAACGGCCGGGCGAGCGTCTCCGGCTGAGGCATCCGCCCGTCATGGTCAGGGGGGCGGTCTGTCCTATGTAGGGAGCAGATCAACCCCTGTGACCATGACCACGAAACGGACAAAGGATCTCTTTCTGCTGAGAGAGTGGCGGTCTCAGGTCATGTGACGTTTACGGGCAGATCAACCTATCTGCGGGTAAAGGTCCACGAACCCGCAGGGAGCCCGTCCGTTGGCCGCCATCGCCCGCTGGTGCATCAGGCACCGTCTGCTCGCCGTCCTCTTCTGGCTCGCCGCCCTCGGTGGCACCGCTGCCGCGGCGGGGTTCGCGGGTTCCGCGTACTCGAACGACTACGAGGTGCCCGGTGCGGAGTCCGGCCGGGCCACCGAGCTCCTCTCGCGCGGCTTCACCGACCTCGGCGGCGACACCGACACCGTCGTCTGGCACACCACCGGCTCCACGGTCCGGGCCGCCGACGTCGAGCGGACGATGACCCGCACCCTCCACGCGATCGACGCCCTGCCCGGCGTCGGCGCGGTCACCGGCCCGTACGGGGCCGAGGGCACCGGCCAGGTCAGCGAGGACGGCCGCACCGCCTACGCCACGGTCACCTTCGACCGCCCCGCCGACGAGATCCCGGTCTCCCAGGCCCAGGCCCTCGTGGACACCGCGAAGGCCGCCGAGGCGGACGGGCTCCAGGTCGAACTGGGCGGCACCGCCGTCGCCCTCACCGAAGCGCCCTCCGCACATATCGCCGAGGCGATCGGCGTGGTCGTCGCGGCCGTGGTCCTCTTCCTCGCCTTCGGCTCGCTCGCCGCCAGCCTGCTGCCCATCGCCACCGCCCTGGTCTCCGTGGGCACCGCCTACGCGGGCATCGTCCTGCTCGGCCATGTGATGACCGTGGCGGACTTCGCCCCGATGCTCGGCATGCTCATCGGGCTCGGCGTCGGCATCGACTACGCCCTCTTCATCGTCACCCGGCACCGCAGAGGGCTCCGGCGCGGGATGTCCGTCGACGAAGCGGCTCAGAACGCCGTCACCACCACCGGCCGCGCGGTCGTCTTCGCCGGCGCGACCGTCTGTATCGCGCTGCTCGGCATGCTGGTCCTGCGGCTCAGCTTCCTCAACGGCGTCGCCATCGCCGCCTCGCTCACCGTCGTCCTCACCGTGGCCGCCTCCGTCACCCTGCTGCCCGCCCTGCTCTCCCGCATCGGGATGCGGGCGCTCAGCCGCCGCGAACGCCGGCAGCTCGCCGAACACGGCCCGCGCCCCGAACTGCCCACCGGCTTCGCCGCCCGCTGGTCCGCCTTCGTGGAGCGCCACCCCAAACTGCTCGGCGGTATCGCGGCCGTCGTCATGGTGGTGCTCGCCCTGCCCGCCCTCGGCCTCCACCTCGGCACCTCCGACCAGGGCAACAACCCCGCCGCGGCCACCACCCGGCAGGCCTACGACCTGCTCGCCGACGGCTTCGGCCCCGGTGTCAACGGCCCCCTCACCATCGCCGCCCAGCTCGACGGGGCGGACGACCGGCTCGCCCTGGACTCGCTGCCCGAGAAGCTGCGCACCACCGAGGGCGTCGCCTCGGTCGGCCCGGTCACGTACAACAGCAGCGGCGACACCGCCTTCCTCACCGTCGTCCCCGACTCCCCGCCCCAGTCGCAGGAGACCAGCGAGCTGGTCGACCGCATCCGGGAAGACGTGCTGCCGCCGGTGAAGGACACGAGCTCGCTGGAGACGTACGTCGGCGGGGTGACGGCGAGCTACGACGACTTCGCCGAGATCATCGTCGGCAAGCTGCCCCTCTTCGTCGGGGTCGTCATCGGCCTCGGCTGCCTTCTCCTCCTGCTCGCCTTCCGCTCCATCGGCATCCCGGTCAAGGCCGCGGTGATGAACGTCGCCGCCGTCGCCTCCTCCTTCGGCGTCGTCGTCGCCGTCTTCCAGTGGGGCTGGGGGAGCGAGCTGCTCGGCCTCGGCAGCGCCGGACCCATCGAACCCTTCCTCCCGGTGATCATGGTCTCGGTCCTCTTCGGCCTCTCCATGGACTACCAGGTCTTCCTGGTCGGCCGGATGTACGAGGAGTGGCTGGAGACCGGCGACAACCGGCGCTCGGTCCGGGTCGGCCTCGCCGAGACCAGCCGGGTGATCAACTCCGCCGCCGTGATCATGATCTCCGTCTTCCTCGCCTTCGTGCTCAGCGGGGACCGGGTGATCGCCATGTTCGGCATCGCGCTCGCCACCGCCGTCGCCCTGGACGCCTTCGTCCTGCGCACGCTCCTGGTCCCCGCCCTGATGCACATGCTCGGCGGCGCGAACTGGTGGCTGCCGGGCTGGCTGGACCGCCGGCTGCCCCGGATCAGCATCGAACCGCCCGACTGCGCGGTGGATCATGCGAAGATCCCGGGTGCGCGCGTCACGGAAGAGGGCGTCGCGTCGGCAAAGGAGGAGCACGATGTTCGCCATATCCCTGGGTGACGACCTGGGAGACGACCGGGCGGAGCTGCGCCCGCTGGAGGTCTGGCAGGCCGAGGAGTTCCTCGCCCACATGGACCGGGCCCGTGAGCTGGTCGACCCGTGGATCCCGTTCGCCTCCGCCGCCGGCGACCTGGACTCGGCGCGCGCCCTGCTCCAGCGGTACGCGGACAAGCAGGCGGCGGACACCGGACGGCTCTACGGCATCTGGCTGGACGGCACCCTCGTCGGCGGGGTCCTCTTCCGGATCTTCGACGCCGCGTCGGGCAACTGCGAGATCGGTGTCTGGCGGGAGCCCGCCGCCCAGGGCCGGGGCCTGATCACCCGGGCCGCCGAGCGCCTGATCGACTGGGCGGTGTACGGGCGCGGCATGCACCGCGTCGAGTGGGTGGCCTCCGCCGCCAACACCCGCTCCATCGCGGTGGCCAAGCGGCTCGGCATGACCCGCGACGGGGTGCTGCGCCAGAACTACCTCTACCGGGGCGTACGCCACGACTCGGAGATCTGGTCCGTGCTGGCCCCGGAATGGCGGGCTCGGACCGGCGGGGAGCTCCGGCGTTAAGAGGGTTCTCATCCGGGGCCCCTAGCGTGCGGCACATGAACACCACCCCCTCCCGGACGACCGACCTCACCAAGACGGACACGCCCACCGACGACCCCGAGAAGAGCGCCACCGACACCGCCGTCACGGAGGACCCCACCGCGACCGTCGCGCCGTCGGAGGCCACCGCCGAGGCCGAGGACGACGACCTGGAGCCCGGCCCCTTCACCGAGGCCCGCCACGGCGTCGGCGCGGGCGCCACGGCCGTCGTCTCCGCCGGTCTCGGCATCGTCGCCCTGACCGGCGCCTGGTCCGGCCGGGTCGCCGCCGAACGCGAAACCCTGATGGGCCAGATCCAGACCGCCGGCGGCTCCAGCGCGGCCCAGCAGATCTCCGAGATCTACGCGGACGCCTGGCACACCACCGCCCTGGTCAACGGTCTCTTCGCGGTACTGGCCCTGCTCGTCGGCGTCTTCGTCGTGGTCCGCCCCGTCTTCGGCACCCCCGCCACGACACCGCAGCCCGCCTGGATTCGGGCGGTCGCGCTGGCCGGCGTCGCCCTGGGCACCCTCGGCGTGCTGATCTCCGTGGGCATGTACTTCGACCTGTTCCTTGCCCTGCCCGTGGCGGGGACACCGGCGGGCTGAGCCCTGGATACGAGGAGCTAAGGCGGCCGGCCGCCGGGCGGGGGCCTTAAGGCCCCCCGCCCGGCGAAGATGCGGCACTCGCCCGATGCGGCCGCGCTTCCTGGCCCGCGACAGTGGAGGCACAGCCGGAGCGGAGCCGGCCGCGGCCCGGATCGCCGGCGGCGACGTCCACCCGGCTCAGCTCCAGCCTCTTCTGCTCGTCGGCGCCGTGCTTGCGCCCCGGGGCGAAGAGCTCCTCGAAGGAATCGAACACGGTCGCGCTCCCTCGGACATGGTGCGTGGGCGGGGCGCGGAGGTGTCCGCCTACCCCACTTCGACCAGCAGGATCCTGTCGTCCCCGGGCTTCGGCTCTCCTCGGCCGTCCGTGTTGCTGGTGACCAGCCAGAGCCGGTCGCCGCCCGCGCTCACCACGGTGCGCAGCCGGCCGTGCTTCTCATCCAGGAACGACTGGGGGTCGGCCAATGGTTCCTTGTCCGCGTCCCCGGAGAGCGGGATGCGCCAGAGCCGCTCGCCCCGCAGCCCCGCCATCCAGATCGAGCCCTCCGCGTACGCGATGCCGCTGGGCGAGGCCTCGGAGGTCTTCCACTGGGCGACCGGGTCGATGAACCCGTCCTTGCCCTCCTGACCCTCCACCTCGGGCCACCCGTAGTTGCCGCCGGGCTCGATCAGGTTCAGCTCGTCCCAGGTGTTCTGGCCGAACTCGGCCGCCCACAGCCGCTTCTGCGCGTCCCAGGCGAGCCCCTGGACATTGCGGTGCCCGAACGAATACACCACCGAGTCCGCCTCCGGGTTGCCGTGGACCGGCTCCCCGTCCGGGGTCATCCGCAGGATCTTGCCCGCCAGTGACTCCTTGTCCTGCGCGAGCCCGGTGTCCCCGGTCTCGCCGGTGCCCGCGTACAGCATCCTGTCCGGGCCGAACGCGATCCGGCCGCCGTTGTGGATGTTCCCCTTGGGGATGCCGCGCAGGATGGTGTCCGGCGCCCCGAGCTGCTGCCCGGCCGGACGCTTCTCGTCGTACTGCATGCGTACGATCCGGTTGTCGGAGGCGGTGGTGAAGTAGGCGTACACCAGCTGGTCCGCGCCGAACGTCGAGGGGACCGCGAGCCCCAGCAGACCGCCCTCTCCGGCCGGGGAGACCCCGGGCACCGAGCCCAGCAGCGTCTGCTTCCCGCTCTCGCCGTCGATCCGGTGGATCGTGCCCTCGTCGCGCGAGGCCACCAGCAGGTCACCGCCCGGCAGCGCGGTCAGCCCCCAGGGCGACTTCAGCTCCTCGGTCAGCGTCGAGACGACCTTGGCCGTGCCCTTGGCGGGCGGCAGGTCGGCCGACTCGCTCGGCGAGGGGGAGCCGGAGCTCCGCGAGGCGGTCGGCGAGGCGGCGCCCGTCCCGGACGTGCTCTCCTCCCCGCCCGTGGAGCACGCGGCGGACAGGACCAGCGAGGCCGTCGCCAGCGCGGCCACCACCCCCCTGCGCACCGCGGGGGACTGAACTGATCCGAACACAGCACCGCGCACTGAACCGATCCTTTCGACGCTGCCTGACCCTGCCTGACTACCTGTTCCTACATCGCGGCCCCGCCCGGATTCCCCGGTGCGGCCCATTGTCCTGCTATCTTCCGCCGGGCGCCCGGATCCGGACGCCCCCCGGGCTCAGTCCCAGGACCCGCGCGCCCGGGGAAGCCCCGCGATCTCCGCCAGGTCCGCCTGCTCCAGCTCCACCTCCGCGGCCCGCGCGTTCTCCACCGCCCACCGCTCCTGCTTCGCCCCCGGCACCGCCACCACGTGCGGCCCCTGCCGCAGCACCCACGCCAGCGCCACCTGGGCCACGCTCGCCCCGCGCCGCTCACCGATCCGCCGCAGACCGGCCACCACCGGCTGGTTCGCCGCCATCATCTCGGCCGTGAACCGGGGATGCCGGGCCCGCAGGTCCTCGGGCTCGAACCCCTGCCCCGGCTTCAGCGTCCCGGTCAGATAGCCGCTGCCCAGCGGCATCGCGGCGAGTACCCCGACCCCGCGCGCCGCACACCAGGGCAGCAGCTCCTCCAGCGCCTCCGGCGACCACACCGACAGTTCCGCCTCGACGGCGCTGACCGGGAAGACCTGCTGGATCCGCTCCAACTGCCGGATCGTTCCCGCATGCGGCCCGGCGCCCGACCGGCGCGGAGCGCGCGCCCCCACCGCGCACAGCCCCAGCGCACGCACCTTGCCCGCGGTCACCAGCTCCGCCATCGCACCCCAGGTCTCCTCCACCGGCACCTCGGGGTCGGCCCGGTGCAGCTGGTAGAGGTCGATCACATCGGTCTGCAGGCGGCGCAGCGAGGCGTCGCAGGCCCGTCGTACGTAACCGGGGCGCCCGTTGGCGACGATGTGCTGATCACCCACCAGCAGCCCGCACTTGGTGGACAGGAACGCCTCGGACCGGCGCCCCTTCAGCGCCCGCCCCACCAGGAGCTCATTGGTGAACGGCCCGTACATGTCCGCGGTGTCGAGCAGCCGGACACCGGCGTCGAGCGCCGCGTGCACCGTACGCACCGAACGGTCACCGCGCTGCTGCGACGCGCTGTAACCCCAGCTCATCGGCATACAGCCCAGACCGACCGCGCCCACGGCGAGCCCCGACGCCCCGATAGTCCTGCGCTCCAACTCCCCTGGCCTTTCTTCGTACCCGCGGTCACGGGGCCGTACCGCACCCCAAACTAACCTCTGGCCCGGGTGCGACTTCGATCAGCCGTCCTGGAGCACTCGCACACCCGTCGCATAGCCTCCTGACCATGACTGAGACGACTGCCGGCGCGACGCGTACCGATGTATGGCTCCCCTTTCCGGCCGAGGAGATCGACGGACTCCCCGAAGGCCTCGACTACCGCTTCTGGGACGGGGGCCCGGAGTACCCCGGCGACCCCGCGGACTGCGTGTACTACGTCGTCCCCTACCTGAAGGGTTCAGAGATCGCCATCCGGCCGATGGGCGCCATGAGCGCCGTCCAGGTCGTGCAGACGCTCTCCGCGGGCATCGACCACGTGGAGCCGGGGCTCGGTCGGCTGCACCCCGGCGTACGCCTCTGCAACGCCAAGGGGGTGCACGAGGCGTCCACGGCGGAGCTGGCGCTCGCCCTGATCCTGGCCTCCCTGCGCGATCTCCCCGGCTTCGTCCACGGCCAGGACGCCGAGGAGTGGCGGTCGGGCTTCTACCCGGCGCTCGCCGACAAGTCCGTGCTCATCGTCGGGTACGGCTCCATCGGCGCGGCCATCGAGGACCGGCTCGCGCCCTTCGAGTGCGCGCGGGTCGCGCGCGTCGCGCGCTCCGCCCGGACCACCGGGCGCGGCCCCGTACACACGCTCGATGACCTGCCCGCCCTGCTGCCCGAGGCCGACGTCGTGGTGCTCTCCACCCCGCTGAACCCCACCACGCAAGGCCTGGTGGACGCCGACTTCCTCGCCGCGATGCCGGACGGCGCCCTGCTCGTCAACGTCGCCCGGGGCGGAGTCGTGGACACCAAGGCCCTGTTGACCGAACTGGAATCCGGACGGCTCCGGGCGGCACTCGACGTCACCGACCCGGAACCGCTGCCGTCCGGCCATCCTCTCTGGCATGCTCCGAATGTCTTGATCACGCCTCATGTGGGCGGCAGCACCTCGGCGTTCGAACCACGCGCCAAGCGGCTGCTGGCTACGCAGCTCACCCGGTTCGCCGCGGGGGAGCCGCTCGTGAACGTCGTCAGCACGACTGGCTGAGGCCCCCGGGGCGGTCACGCCGAGGCGTGATCCGTATGCGCACAGTGCCGCCCACCTCGCGTTTCGTTACGGAGCGTAGAGGGGCTATGGCCCTGAGTGACGGACCTGGTGTATCGTCCGGACCGGAGGGCTGCGCCGTGGCAGGGGGCGGCGCGGGGGGAGCATCGGAACGCGAGGGGGCGACGGGCGATGTGCTGGCCATGGAGAGACGGTCCGAGGCGGCGGAGCGGGCCGCGGCGGCCGCTGCCGCTGCCTGGACAAGGCGCCCGCAGCTGGCCGGATTCCACCCCGGGCCGGCGGCCGGGGCCGGGGCGGGGAGCCCTCCGGTGAGCGTCCTGGGAGCATGGCTCTCGCCGCATTCCGCCGCGGGCTCCACGGGGCTGCGGGCCCGGATCCTGCTCGGCGTCATCTGCGCCGGATACGCGGTCGGAGCGGCCGTCGGCTGGGGCACGCCGCAACTGGCCCGCTGCATGGGGGACTTCGGCCTCGCCGCGGCGGCGCTGACCGCCGCCGTCTCCTGCTTCCTCTACGCCCGGGTGAGCGCCGGGCGGCTGCGGCCCGCCTGGCTGCTCTTCTCGCTCTCCTCCCTCATGGCGGCCTGCGGCAACGCCGTCTGGGGGTGGTACGAGGTGGTGCTCGGCGTCCCCGTGCCCACCCCGTCGGTGGCCGACGCCTTCTTCCTCTGCTTCGCTCCGCCCGCCATCGTCGGACTGCTCGTCCTCGCCAAGCGCCCTGTCACCCGGGCCGGCTGGGTCTGCCTGGCGCTGGACGCCTGGCTGATCGGCGGCTCCCTGCTGACCCTCGCCTGGAGCCTCGCCCTAGCGCACGCCGCGCACATGGCGGGTGCCCAGGACGCCAGTGTGGGCCCGGCGGCGCTCTCGCTGGCCTACCCGCTGCTGGACATCGTGCTCGTCTCCATGGTGCTCGCGCTGCACTTCCGCCGCTCCGGGGCCAACCGCTCCGCGGTCAACACCGCGATCGCCGCCCTGGCGCTGACCGTCCTGTGCGACGCGGTGTTCACCTCACCGCTGCTGCGCTCCACCTACCACTCGGGCCAGTTGCTCGACGCCGGCTGGTTCGCCGGTTCCCTGCTCCTGGCCTACGCCCCCTGGGGGGTGCGCCGCCGGGCCCCCGGCACCGACCGACCGGGCCCGCCGCGCACCACCAGCCGCCCGATCGCCGGGTCGCTGGCCGCGCTGACCCCGTATCTCGCCGCGGCCGTCTGCACCCTGGGCATTCTGTACAACGTGGTCGAGGGCCGCCGGGTGGACCGCGTCGTCGTACTCACCGGCTGCACGGTGGTCCTCGCCCTGGTCGTCCGGCAGGGGATCATGCTCCTCGACAACATCTCCCTCACCCAGGAGCTGGCCCAGAAGGAGAACCACTTCCGCTCCCTGGTGCAGGGCTCCAGCGACGTCATCATGATCGCCGCCCCGAGCGGCACCCTGCGGTACGTGAGCCCCGCGGCCGCCGGAGTGTACGGTCGCGACGCGGAGGACCTCGTCGGCGCCGAGCTCTCCTCGATCATCCACCCCGACGACCTCGGCCGGGTCGTCCACGAGGTGCGGCGCTTCCTCGCCGCCCCGCCCCACGAGGAGCCCACCACCCGCATCGAGTGCCGCTTCCGCTCCGGCACCGGCGACTGGCTCCACGCGGAGTCCACCGTCAACCGGCACCAGGGCGGGCTCCTCCTCAACAGCCGGGACGTCACCGAACGTGTCAGGCTCCAGGCCCAGTTGCAGCACAACGCCGAGCACGACCCGCTCACCGACCTGCCCAACCGGGCCCTGTTCACCTCCCGGGTCCGCCAGGCGCTCACCGGCCGCCGGGCCGGCGACGCCGGCACCGCCGTGCTCTTCATCGACCTCGACGGCTTCAAGGCGGTCAACGACACCATCGGCCACCAGGCGGGTGACGAGCTGCTCATCCAGGCGGCCCGCCGCCTCCAGGAGTCCGTCCGGGCCGGCGACACCGCGGCCCGCCTCGGCGGCGACGAGTTCGCCGCGCTCATCATGGGCGACGGCACCCGCGACCAGGGCGCCCGGGAGTACCAGGTCCACGAGATCGCCGACCGCCTCCGCCTCACCCTCTCCCAGCCCTACCGGATCGGCCCCAGCGAGGTCCGGGTGGCCGCCTCCATCGGCGTCGCCTTCGCCGAGCCCGGGATCACCCCCACCGACCTCATGCGCAACGCGGACCTCGCGATGTACCGCGCCAAGGCCGGCGGCAAGGACCGGGTCGAGCTGTACGCCCCGCAGATGCAGGCCGACGTCGTACGCCGCTCCGAGCTCGCCAGCCGGCTGCGCACCGCCCTGCGCGAGGGTGAGTTCGCCCTGCTGCACCAGCCGGTCGTCCACCTCGCCAGCGGCTCGGTCGCCGCCGTCGCCGCGCAGGCCCGCTGGCGCTCCGCCCAGGGCATCCTCTTCACCCCCGCCGAGTTCCTCCGGGTCACCGGCGACGACGACCGCACCGCCGAGCTCGGCCGCTGGCTCCTGGAGGAGGCCGTTAAGCAGGCCGCCGACCGGGCCAGGGCCGGACACCCCGTCGCCGTCTCCGTACGCCTCTCGGCCACCCGGCTGCTCGACAAGGCCCTGCCCTTCGGCTCCATCGAGGCGCTGCTGACCCGGCACGGGCTGCCCTCGGGGGCGCTGATGATCGAGGTGGCCGACAGCGACCCCCGGGTCTCCTTCGACGAGCTGGAGCAGCGCCTCGTGGCCCTGCGCCGCCTCGGTGTCCGGATCGCCCTCGACGGCTTCGGCAGCGGCTTCGCCGCGATCAACGCGCTGCGCCGCCTCCCCATCGACGTACTGAAACTCGACCGGAACCTGGTCGAGGGGGTGGTGGAATCGGCCAGGCTGCACAAGATCACCAGCGGACTCCTCCGGATCGCCTGCGACCTCGGCCTCCAGTCCGTCGCCGACGGCGTCGACGTCCCCGAGCAGGTCCTCGCTCTCCGAGCCATGGGCTGCACCCACGGCCAGGGGATGGCCTTCTCCGGCCCGCTCGACGAGTACCGGCTGCGACGCGCCCTGGTGCGCGGCCAGTTCCCCGTGCCGGGCGTCCCCGGCCCCCGTACGGTGATGGCGGGAGGCTCGATCCCGCTGCTCACCGGATCACATGCTGAGACGCCCGTCCCACCCACTTGACACGTCATGCGTGCCGGAGAGAGGGTCAATGCCATGCGCACCCGAATTCTCGTACTTGGAAAGCGCGTCGGCTGAAGCAGAGTCACTCACGACACTCTGCGGACCGCACCCGGCGCGCTCCCCTCGCTTGCCTCACGGCACGAGGGGTTTTTTGTTGCACTGACACCTCTCAAATCGCTGCAAAACACCCGCGAAAACCCTCAGCTTCGAGAAGAGAATGCCGATGACCGAGCAGGCCACCGGGGCCCACCACCCGCAGCCGCGCGCCCGTAACGGCGGACAGCCGTCCGTCGCCGTTGAGCACGTCACGGGCGCGCAGTCCCTCATCCGTTCTCTCGAGGAAGTCGGCGCCGACACGGTATTCGGCATTCCCGGCGGCGCGATCCTCCCCGCCTACGACCCGATGATGGACTCCACCCGGGTCCGCCACGTCCTGGTCCGCCACGAGCAGGGCGCCGGGCACGCCGCCACCGGGTACGCGCAGGCCACCGGCAAGGTCGGCGTCTGCATGGCCACCTCCGGCCCCGGCGCCACCAACCTGGTCACCCCGATCGCCGACGCGCACATGGACTCCGTCCCGCTCGTCGCGATCACCGGCCAGGTCGCCTCCAAGGCCATCGGCACCGACGCCTTCCAGGAAGCCGACATCTGCGGCATCACGATGCCGATCACGAAGCACAACTTCCTGGTCACCAAGGCCGAGGACATCCCGCACACCATCGCCGAGGCCTTCCACATCGCCTCCACCGGCCGCCCGGGCCCCGTCCTCGTCGACATCGCCAAGGACGCCCTCCAGGCGAAGACCACCTTCAGCTGGCCGCCCACCCAGGACCTGCCCGGCTACCGGCCCGTCACCAAGCCGCACGCCAAGCAGATCCGCGAAGCGGCCAAGCTGATCACCCAGGCCAAGCGCCCCGTGCTCTACGTCGGCGGCGGCGTCCTCAAGGCCGGGGCCACCGCCGAGCTGAAGGTCCTCGCGGAGCTGACCGGAGCGCCCGTCACCACCACCCTGATGGCACTCGGCGCCTTCCCCGACAGCCACCCGCTGCACGTGGGAATGCCGGGCATGCACGGTGCGGTCACCGCCGTCACCGCGCTGCAGAAGGCCGACCTGATCGTCGCCCTCGGAGCCCGCTTCGACGACCGCGTCACCGGCAAGCTGGACAGCTTCGCCCCGTACGCCAAGATCGTCCACGCCGACATCGACCCGGCCGAGATCGGTAAGAACCGCACCGCCGACGTGCCCATCGTGGGCGACGCCCGCGAGGTCCTGGCCGACCTGGTCCAGGCCGTCCAGGCCGAGCACACGGACGGCAACACCGGCGACTACACCGCCTGGTGGAAGGACCTCAACCGCTGGCGCGACACCTATCCCCTGGGTTACGACCTGCCCGATGACGGCAGCCTCTCCCCGCAGCAGGTGATCCAGCGCATCGGCAAGCTCGCCCCCGAAGGCACGATCTTCGCGGCGGGCGTCGGCCAGCACCAGATGTGGGCCTCCCACTTCATCGACTACGAGCAGCCCGCCACCTGGCTCAACAGCGGCGGCGCCGGAACGATGGGGTACGCGGTCCCGGCCGCCATGGGTGCCAAGGCCGGCATGCCCGACCGCACGGTCTGGGCGATCGACGGCGACGGCTGCTTCCAGATGACCAACCAGGAACTCACCACCTGCGCGCTCAACAACATCCCGATCAAGGTCGCCATCATCAACAACGGCGCCCTCGGGATGGTCCGCCAGTGGCAGACCCTCTTCTACAACCAGCGCTACTCCAACACCGTGCTGCACTCGGGCACGGACACGGACGGCGCCCCGGCCAAGGGCACCCGCGTCCCGGACTTCGTCAAGCTGTCCGAGGCCATGGGCTGCTACGCCATCCGCTGCGAGGACCCGGCCGACCTGGACAAGGTCATCGAAGAGGCCAACTCCGTCAACGACCGCCCCGTCGTGATCGACTTCATCGTCCACGAGGACGCCATGGTCTGGCCGATGGTCGCCGCCGGCACCTCCAACGACGAGGTTCAGGCCGCACGTGGCGTCCGCCCCGACTTCGGCGACAACGAAGACGACTGAGAGACAGAGAGAGAACGACTCCCATGTCCGAAAAGCACACGCTCTCCGTCCTGGTCGAGAACAAGCCCGGTGTCCTCGCCCGGATCACCGCGCTGTTCTCCCGACGCGGCTTCAACATCGACTCGCTCGCGGTCGGTACCACCGAACACCCCGACATCTCCCGCATCACCATTGTCGTGAATGTCGAGGGCCTGCCCCTGGAGCAGGTGACCAAGCAGCTCAACAAGCTGGTCAACGTCCTGAAGATCGTCGAACTCGAGCCGTCCGCTGCGATCCAGCGGGAGCTCGTCCTGGTGAAGGTCCGCGCCGACAGCGAGACCCGCTCCCAGATCGTCGAGATCGTCCAGTTGTTCCGCGCCAAGACCGTCGACGTCTCCCCGGAGGCCGTCACGATCGAGGCGACCGGAGGAGCCGACAAGCTGGAGGCGATGCTCAAGATGCTGGAGCAGTACGGCATCAAGGAGCTCGTCCAGTCCGGCACGATCGCCATAGGGCGTGGCGCGCGGTCGATCACCGACCGCTCCCTGCGCGCCCTCGACCGTTCCGCCTAGCCGGCAGAGGGACGGCGCCCGCGCCGCTCGCATGGCGAGACCCGATCACGTACACGACGCCCCCGCCGTACGGTGGGACGTAACACCTGCACACCAAGGAGAAGACCCAGTGGCCGAGCTGTTCTACGACGACGATGCCGACCTGTCCATCATCCAGGGCCGCAAGGTCGCGGTTCTCGGATACGGCAGCCAGGGCCACGCCCACGCGCTGTCGCTCCGTGACTCCGGCGTCGACGTCCGCGTCGGTCTGCACGAGGGCTCGAAGTCCAAGGCCAAGGCCGAGGAGCAGGGCCTGCGCGTGGTGACCCCGGCCGAGGCCGCCGCCGAGGCCGACGTCATCATGATCCTCGTCCCGGACCCGATCCAGGCCCAGGTCTACGAGGAGTCCGTCAAGGACAACCTCAAGGACGGCGACGCGCTGTTCTTCGGCCACGGTCTGAACATCCGGTTCGGCTTCATCAAGCCGCCGGCGGGCGTGGACGTCTGCATGGTCGCCCCGAAGGGCCCCGGCCACCTGGTCCGCCGCCAGTACGAGGAGGGCCGCGGCGTCCCGTGCATCGTGGCCGTCGAGCAGGACGCCTCGGGCAAGGGCCTGGAGCTGGCCCTGTCGTACGCCAAGGGCATCGGCGGCACGCGGGCCGGCGTCATCAAGACCACCTTCACCGAGGAGACGGAGACCGACCTCTTCGGTGAGCAGGCCGTCCTCTGCGGTGGCACCGCCGCCCTGGTCAAGGCCGGTTTCGAAACGCTGACCGAGGCCGGTTACCAGCCCGAGATCGCGTACTTCGAGTGCCTGCACGAGCTGAAGCTCATCGTCGACCTCATGTATGAGGGCGGCCTGGAGAAGATGCGCTGGTCCATCTCGGAGACCGCCGAGTGGGGCGACTACGTCACCGGCCCGCGGATCATCACCGACGCCACCAAGGCCGAGATGAAGAAGGTCCTCACCGAGATCCAGGACGGCACCTTCGCCAACGCCTGGATGGCCGAGTACCACAACGGTCTGCCCAAGTACAACGAGTACAAGAAGGCCGACAGCGACCACCTGCTGGAGACCACCGGCCGTGAGCTGCGCAAGCTCATGAGCTGGGTGAACGACGAAGAGGCCTAGGCCTCGGGGGAGCGGGGCGGGTCCGATGGGCCCGCCCCGCTCCGTATCCCCCGCCTCACATCCCCGTGTCACTGCGGAAACCGGGTGCGAGCCGGTCGCGGAAGCGGTGGTTCCGTACGGGTGTACACCACGTCCACCCTCGTGCGGGTGATCCTTCCACCGGGGCGCAGTAGAGGGCCCCCCGCACCACTACACTTCTCAACACATACACGCGTCAGGGCCCACAGTGTCGTGCGTCTACCACGCGGCTAGCCCCTCCACCGCCTGCGGCCGTCGGGACGGCCGTCCGCACTGGACTTGTGAGGACTCACGTGAGCTCGAAACCTGTCGTACTCATCGCTGAAGAGCTGTCGCCCGCCACGGTCGACGCTCTGGGTCCGGATTTCGAGATCCGGCACTGCAACGGCGCCGACCGCGCCGAACTCCTCCCCGCGATCGCCGACGTCGACGCCATCCTGGTGCGTTCCGCCACGAAGGTCGACGCCGAGGCCATCGCCGCCGCGAAGAAGCTCCGGGTCGTCGCCCGGGCCGGCGTCGGTCTCGACAACGTCGACGTCTCCTCGGCCACCAAGGCCGGTGTGATGGTCGTCAACGCCCCGACCTCCAACATCGTCACCGCCGCCGAGCTGGCCTGCGGTCTGCTGGTCGCCACCGCGCGCAACATCCCGCAGGCCAACACCGCCCTCAAGAACGGCGAGTGGAAGCGCTCCAAGTACACCGGGGTGGAGCTCAGCGAGAAGGTCCTCGGCGTCGTCGGCCTCGGCCGCATCGGCGTCCTGGTCGCGCAGCGCATGTCGGCGTTCGGCATGAAGATCGTCGCGTACGACCCGTACGTCCAGCCGGCCCGCGCCGCGCAGATGGGCGTCAAGCTCCTCAGCCTGGACGAGCTGCTCGAGGTCGCCGACTTCATCACCGTGCACCTGCCCAAGACCCCCGAGACCCTCGGTCTCATCGGGGACGACGCGCTGCACAAGGTGAAGCCCTCGGTCCGCATCGTCAACGCCGCGCGCGGCGGGATCGTCGACGAGGAGGCGCTGTACTCCGCCCTCAAGGAGGGCCGCGTCGCCGGCGCCGGCCTGGACGTGTACGCGAAGGAGCCCTGCACGGACTCCCCGCTCTTCCAGTTCGACCAGGTCGTCTGCACCCCGCACCTCGGCGCCTCCACCGACGAGGCCCAGGAGAAGGCGGGCATCGCGGTCGCCAAGTCCGTCCGCCTGGCGCTCGCCGGTGAGCTGGTCCCGGACGCGGTCAACGTCCAGGGCGGCGTCATCGCCGAGGACGTACGCCCCGGTCTGCCGCTCGCCGAGAAGCTCGGCCGGATCTTCACCGCGCTCGCGGGCGAGGTCGCGGCCCGCCTCGACGTCGAGGTGTACGGCGAGATCACCCAGCACGACGTCAAGGTGCTGGAGCTCTCGGCGCTCAAGGGCGTCTTCGAGGACGTCGTCGACGAGACCGTCTCCTACGTCAACGCCCCGCTCTTCGCTCAGGAGCGCGGGGTCGAGGTCCGCCTCACCACCAGCTCCGAGTCGCCCGACCACCGCAACGTGGTCACCGTGCGCGGCACGCTCTCCAGCGGTGAGGAGGTCGCGGTCTCCGGCACGCTGGCGGGCCCGAAGCACCTCCAGAAGATCGTGGCCATCGGCGAGCACGACGTGGACCTGGCGCTCGCCGACCACATGGTCGTCCTGCGCTACCAGGACCGCCCCGGTGTGGTCGGCGCGGTCGGCAAGATCCTCGGCGAGGCCGGTCTGAACATCGCGGGCATGCAGGTCTCCCGGGCGGCGGAGGGCGGCGAGGCCCTGGTCGTCCTCACCGTCGACGAGACCGTCCCGCAGACGGTGCTGACCGAGATCGCCGACGAGATCGGTGCCTCCTCGGCCCGCTCGGTGAACCTCACCGACTGACGCACCCGTACGACGCCGTTGCGCACCCGGCTGCCGGGCGCCCCTTCACCGGGGGCGCCCGGCAGCCGTTTGCGTCCGACACCAAACCGCCCCTATGGGCCCCGGGTTGGGTCCTGGGGCCCACGACGGGTGAGAGGTTGCGACCCTAGGGTGACCGGTTGTCATGTCACTCATGGGCACCGGGGGTCGGATCACGCATGTCTGCTGTCGGTGGCATACCCGTAGCGGGAGGCCCGGCTCCGGCCGCCGCCCCCCGCCGTGACCTCCCGGGCCCGCTCGCCGTGGTGCGGGTGCTGCTCCTCGTCCTGGTCGGCGCGACGGCCCTCGGGGCGATCGGCCTCTCCGGCTCCGCGATCGCCGCCGACGCCATGGGCGCGCAGGTGCTCGGCATCCTGCTGTACGCCTCCGCCCCCGGGGTGTTCTGCGCACTGCTGGCCTGGCACCTGCGGACGGGCGGCAGACGCGTCCGGTGGGGGATCGTCGCCGTCCAGGCCTGGCTGATCATCGGCGGCCTCGGCAACCTGGCCGACGGTTCACCGGACGGACTCACGCAGCTGGTGCTGCCCGTCGTGATCCTGGTGCTGCTGAGCCGGGCGCAGAGCCGGGCGTGGTTCCTGCTGCCGCCCCGGGAGCGCGGGGAACCGCCGAAGTTCTCGCTCCCGTACATGATCACCTGGCGCCGGGACCGGGGGCAGTCCGCGCTGGAGTACCTGGGCCTGGTCCTGATCGTCGTCGCGCTGATCGCGGCCCTGACGGTGGGGGGCCTCGGCGGCCGGATCACGGAGGGGCTCCAGTCGGCGATCTGCTCGCTGACCGGCAGCTCGTGCCCCGTCTCGGGTGGCAGCGGCTCGGTGGAGGCGGGGGACACGTCGGGCGGGACGGGGGCCGACGGGGGCGGTGCGGACGGGGGTGGCGCGGACGGCGGTTCGCCCCCGGGCCCTGACGGGGGCGCCGACGGCGGTTCGTCCGGTGGTACGGATGCGGGCTCCACGGTCACGGGCGGTACGGGAGCCTCCGGCGGCGACGCGACAGGCGGTACGGGCGTGCCCGGTGGTACGGGCGGATCCGGCGGCGAGACCTCCGGCTCCACCGGCCCGTCCGGCACCACGGGCTCCACCGGCTCGTCCGACACCTCCGGCCCCGCTACAGCCGGCGGCACCGGAGGCCCCGACGACGATGGGCGCCCCGGCACCGGCGAGGACACCTTCCCCGAGGACAACGAGGAGCCCGAGGCCGACTACGACCTACCCGCCTCGGCGGAGGGGGACGGCGAGAACAGCGGAGGCGAGAAGGCCGGCGAACAGGAGGACTGCGGCGGCTGGGGCTTCTTCGGCTGCGCCTGGGACCGTACGACGCAGGTCTTCAAGGGCCTGGTGGTCGACGGCGTCTGGGGCGACATCTCCGGGATCATCGACCTGTTCAAGCCCGAGACGTGGGCCGGTCTCGCCGACTACGGCCGTCAGCTCGGTGACCAGTGGACGAAGGACTCCCAGGGCGCGGGCGACAAGTGGAGCGACGGCGACTACCCGGGCGCGATCTGGGACTGGGGCAAGGCCTCCGTCGGCACCGTGGTCACGGTCGGGGACGACGTCTTCGTCGGGGACGAGGTCCGCGAGCGCTGGAACAACGGGGAGAAGACCCGGGCCGTCACCGATGTGATCTGGAACGTCGGCTCGCTCTTCATCCCCGGCTACAACGTGGCCAAGGTGGTCGGCAAGGCCGGAAAGCTCGGCAAGGTCGGCAAGGTGGCCTCCGAGGTCGCGGACGCGGCGGGTGACGCGGGCGCTGCCGCGCGGCGGGCCCGCAAGGCGGCGGAGGCGGGCGACCTCGACGGCGTGCGCAAGGCGGCGAAGGAGGCGGACGAGGCGGCGGACAGCGCCGAGGACGCGGCCCGCCGGACGGGTTGTGCCATCGCCTCCGGGCCACCACCCCCGGTGCGGTACGGGGGCGGGGCCACCGGCGGCGTCCCCGGCGACCGTACGGGGGTGCTGGCGGGCGGCTCGCCGGGCCGGGTGGTCCTGGCCAACGGCGGGTGCGACGAGGCGGCCAAGGCCGCGGCGGCGGAAGCTCGTAAACAGGAACGCGCCGCTCACCTGGAGCAGAAGCGGCTGGAGGAGCCGGAGCGGGCGCGGAAGGCGGAGCTGGAGAAGAAGCAGCACCCCGAGCCGCAGCGCAACGACACCTCCGACCCGCGCAACTACGACCCGCCGTCCTGGGCGGACGACCTCAGGAGCCGCACGCTCGGCGACGCGGACGCGGGCGACGGCTACTGGGCGAGCCGGGACCGCAACCCCGCGCCCAACTGGAAGAACGAGTCCTGGCTCCGCTACCAGGAGCAGATCACGGGCACGAACCGGGGCCAGGAGTACGTCGTACCGCACCCCCGCGAGGGCAAGCCGGCCGTGGAGTACGACGGCTGGGACTCCTCCCGGCAGACGTACCTGGAGGCCAAGAACGGCTACGGCAGCTACCTCTCCAAGACCGACCCGGGCACGCTCACCCCGTCCGGCAAGGACAAGTTCGTGGCGGAGGCCCGCGCCCAGGTGGAGGCGGCCGGCGGCAAGCCGGTGGAGTGGCACTTCTCGGACCCGGAGGTCGCGAAGGCGGCCCGCAAGGCGTTCCGGGACGAGGGGCTGCCGATCAAGGTGGTCCCCACGCCGGTGAAACCGGGCGACAGCACCAGGAAGCCCGGAGCCTTCGACGAGTAGCCGAGTAGCCTGCACGCGTGGGGGACCCGGAGCGGTCCGGCGACGGAGGAGAGAGATCAGCATGCGACGTGTAGTGCGGGGCTTCTGGGGCCCGAGGCCCGAGTCCGCCGACGCTCTGGCCGACCGGTGGCAGCAGACCCTCGACGGGCTCGCCGGCCTGGTGCCGCAGGTGGCTGACGCCTGGAGCCAGGTCCACGGGAACGGACCCGCCACCGCCTTCAGCCCCGAGGGGAAGGCCCTGCTCGACGCGGTGCGCACCGCCCAGAGCGCCACCGACTGGTCGGACCTGACGGGCACCGGGCTGCGTCTGGTCGGCACGGGAACGCCCGGCTGGGAGGCGGAGGTCAGCGGACTGGCGGGCGGGCGGCCGGAGTTCCTGCTCCAGTCGCTCGCGATCGTCCTGCACGCCCCGGACGACGCCCCCGTCCCCGAGGAGGACCTCCTCACCCTCCTCGCCCGGGTGTGGGAGCCGGACTTCGGCGACGTGAGCGACGACGACGTGCTGGACGCGCTGGAGGACGAGGCCGGGTTCTCGGTCGGCGACCCGGTCGTGGGCCGGACCGGCTACCTCTCTCCGGCCCGCGCCGCCCTCGTACCGGAGGATCTGGAGGCGGTCCGCCAGGAACTCCCTGGCGGGGGCGAGCTGTTGAGCATTGCGGCCCCCGGCGACAGCGCGGCGGTGGTGCGCGCGTACGAGTGCCTGCGCGAGGCCGGGGCCCTGGTGCCGCTGCCCCGCCCGATGGACCGGGCGGTGCTGTGACCCGCACAGTCGCCCCCGCGTCTGCCCCGGCCGTTCTGTGACCTCCCGGGCGGGGGAGCCCTTCGAGCTCGTCCGGGCGGTCGCCGAGGCCGAGCAGCTCCTCGCCACCCCCGTACCGCCCGCCGGCCCCACCACCGCGCAGGGCGACCCGGCGACCGGCGAGTGGACCGCCACCGAGGGCGCGGGCTTCCGCATCGTGCCGCTCTGGGAGGGCGACCCGCTGACCGGCGTGTACGCCCCCGAGTGGAACGACGCCGAAGAGGCCGCCGATGCCCATCTGGCCGCCCTCGCAGAGGAATTGGACCGCCGCTGGGGCCCGCACCGCATGCTCCCTCTGCACGGGCCGCTGCGCGCGTGGCAGGCGGGCGCCCCCGTCGAGCCGCTGTTCCAGGCCCTGTTCGCCGAGGACCTGTACGGGGACCTGACCCTCTGGGACCCGGCCGCTCCGGACGGCCGCTGGGCCGCCCTGACCGTCGGTCACAGCGACGGCGACGCACCGCTGGTGCTGGCCGCCTTGGTCGGCGAACGGGCGGTGGCCCGGCAGTAGCCGGATTCCGCCCACGCCCGGCAGCCGTTGCGGTTGCCGGGGTTGCCGGGGTTTGCCGGGCAAGGGCAGGCCGATGACGAAGGCCGGAGGCCGGCCTGCTCGCTGCCAGTCACCTGCTGCCCCGGGAACTACTGGCGGGGCAGATCCTGCTCGGCCCAGACGACCTTGCCCTCGGGCGTCCGGCAGGAACCCCACCGGCGGCAGAGCATGTTGATCAGCTGGAGACCACGGCCGCCCTCGGCGCTGAGGGGGGCGTGCTGGATCTGGGGCAGGTCCGGCCCGATGTCCGCGACCTCGACGCACAGCCGGTCGTGGCGCAGCAGGCGGAGCCCGCTCGGTCCACCGCCGTAACGGAGGGCGTTGCCGACGAGTTCGCTCACGACCAGTTCGGTGACGTCCGCCAGTTCGGAGAGCGACCAGCGTTCCAGCTGGGCGCGGACCAGACGGCGCGCGGCTCCGGCGGCCGACCCGTCCGCCGGGAGGGGCCAGACGACCACTTCCGCGTCGGGTTGCGACAAGGTCTCCGCCATGAGCATGACGGCGTCGTCGAATCGCGCACCACCGCAGCTGTCGGTCCCGGTCCACGCCGCCTCGCAGCTGTCCGACAGAACGGTCCGCGGGCCCTCGACCGCCGCACGCAGGCGTTCCAGCAGAACATCGATGTCCTCGTGCCGGTTCTTGATCAGCCCGTCGGTGTACATCACGATGCGGCTGCCCTCCGGCATCCGGGCCGTCACCTGGTCGTAGGGGATGACTCCCGCACCCAGGGGTGCACCCGAGGGCACGTCCAGGAAGGCGGAACGACCGGCGGCGTCGATCATCAAGGGCGGCAGGTGACCCGCGCTGGCCAGCCGGTACGTCCGGTCGGCGTGGTCGTAGACGGCGCACAGGCAGGTGGCGACCTGGTCCTCCTCCAGGTCGCGGGCCGCGAGGTCGAGCCGGGCCAGTACGCGTGCCGGTGCGATGTCCAGCCCCAGGAGCGTACGGGCGACGGAGCGCAGCCGGCCCATGGTCGCCGCGGCCGCCAGGCCATGGCCCATCACGTCTCCCACGACGAGGGCACTGCGTCCGCTCGGCAGGGCGACCACGTCGAACCAGTCGCCGCCCACGCCACCGGGGTCGACGGCGGGCCGGTAGCTCGACACGACCTGGAGGCCCGGGGTGGAGGGAGCGGCCCGGGGGAGCAGGGCGCGTTGCAGCGTGACGACGGCTGTGCGCTCACGGCCGTACAGGCGGGCGTTGTCCACGAACACCGCGGCTTTCGTCGCCAGCTCGCACGCCAGGGCCACATCGGCCTGCGTGAACGGTGGCCTGTCGCCGGACCGGAGGAAGTCGACGAGTCCCAGAAGGACACCCCGTGAGACCAGGGGCAGCACCAGGTAACTGTGCACTCCCGCGCGACGCATGGTGCGGGCGGCGTGCGAGGTGGGTGCGATGTACTCGTACTGGTCCGGTGCGATCCTCCTCACCAGGATCGGTCGGCGCGTGGTCAGGCACTGATGGGCCAACTTGGAAGTATGGACGGTGGTCAGCTCCCCCACCGGATCCGGTTCGAGGTGCTGGAGCCGACTGATCTGTGCCACGGCCATGGCCCGGGTCCGAGGGGCCTGCGCCGACCCGCTCCGTTCCCCCTCGCCTCCGGTCAGGATGGATTCCAGCAGGTCGACCGCCGCTGCGTCGGCCAGTCTCGGCACGACGTAGTCCGCCAGTTCCTGGGCGGTACGGTCCAGGTCGAGCGTCGTACCGATGTGGTCGCCCGCCGCGCTGAGCCACTCCAGGCGGCGGGTGCCGCTCACCGCCGCGGCCGCGTCCACGGCGCGCCGGAGGAACCGCGGGACAGACAGGCCGTCGAGTACGGCACCGAGTGTGGTGCCCGCCCGGCCCGGACGGTGGTCCACGTGGTTCCCCCTTTTCCGTACGGATCTTCGGAGAGGCACTTCGATTGTGCCCTCACGGCGTCGGTCCGGCCTCCGGAAGCCCCCGGGGTAGGAGGCCGCGGACCGGCCCTGCAGCCGGGCCGCCACAGCCGCGCCCCCTACAGCCGTGCCCGCTTCACCGCCATGTGCAGCAGCAGCCGGTCCTCGCCGTCACCCAGGTCGAGGCCGGTGATCTGCTCGATCCGGGTGAGGCGGTAGTAGAGCGTCTGGCGGTGGATGCCCAGCTCGGCCGCCGTCCGGCTCGCCTGGCCCGCGCGGTCCAGGAACACCTCCGCCGTGTGCGCCAGCTCCTTGTGCAGCGGGGTCAGCAGCGAGGCGACCGCCGGGTCGGCCGGATCCGTTCCGGTGCCGGGGAGGGCGGTGAGCAGGCGGTAGGCGCCGATCGCCGACCAGCGGGCGACCGGGCCGAAGCGGCTCTCGGCGCGGGCCGCGCGGGCCGCCGCCGTGGCCTCGCGCCAGGAGGCCGGCAGTGCGTCCAGGCCCCGGCGGGGCGCCGCGATCCCTCCGGTGGCGCCCGGGCCCGCCCCCGTACGCAGACGCTCCGCGGCGCTGGTCGCCGGGTCCAGCCGGTCCGCCGAGCGCAGCCGGACGAGCGCGGCCAGCGACACGGGCCCGGCGCCCCCAGCTCCGGTGACCGTCGCCAGCGCGGCCGCCGAGGCGACCCCCCGTACCGACGGCGTGTCGTCGGCGCCCCAGGGTGTCACGCACACCACCGCGTGCAGCCCCTCCGCGTCCTGCCCCAGCGCCTCCCGCAGCGCCGCGACCGCCGTCTCGTGCTGCCGTCCGGGCCCGGCCGTCAGCACCGCGCCGAACTCCCGCGAGAGGTCCGCGCCCGCCCGCGCCTCGTGAAAGAGCAGCGCCCCGATCCGGGCGGCGACCTCCATCGCGGCGGCCAGCTGCTCGTCGGTCGGCCCGGGGTCGGTGTCGAGCAGCCAGACGTAACCGAGGACGACACCCCGATGGCGTACCGGAAGGCACACACGGTCCCGGAAGACCCCGGCCTCCGGGGCGGCGGGGATCCGGACCGGGCCGGCCGCCCGGGTGATGCCGAACCCCTCGAACCAGGCGCGGACGGCGGGGGTGGAGCGGCGGGTGAGGATCGAGCGGGTCCGGACCGGGTCCATCGCCGTGTCGTCGTCGCTGTCGTGGGCCCCGAAGGCGACCAGGCCGAAATCGCGGTTCTCCAGGGTGGCTGGGGCGCCGAGGAGGGCGGAGATCTCGTCGACCAGTTCCTGGTAATCGCCTGTCACACCGCCATTCTCGCACCCCTCCCCACGTCTCTTCATACAGATGTCTGAGACGGCGGCCACGGATGCGTGACAGGTGTCGATGGCACAGGGCGGGAGCGGTGCCTAGATTTCACAGTGGTTATCCGTGCCGTACCGGTCCGTTCATGCCCGTTCACCTACGTTCATGTATCCGCCGTTACGGCCCCTCGTCCGTACATTCGTGGAGGTACCCCGTGCTGGGTCCCGTGATTCTCGCCGCATCCCGCAGCGACAAGATGCGCCGGTTCGTCTCGGCCGCGCCCGGCACCAAGCAGGTCGTCGACCGCTTCATCGCCGGGGAGACCGTCGACCAGGTCGTGCCGATCGTCGAGGACGCCGCGGACAGGGGGCTGGAGGTCACGCTCGACGTCGTCGGCGAGGACATCACCACCCCCGCGCAGGCCGAGGCCGCCCGTGACGCCTACCTGGAGCTCATCGAGCGCCTGAAAGCCCTGGACCTGGGCCCGCGCGCCGAGATGTCCGTCAAGCTGTCGATGTTCGGCCAGGCGCTGGAGAACGGCCACGAGCTCGCCCTCGCCAACGTGCGCCCCGTCGTCGAGGCGGCGGCCGCCATCGGCACCACCGTCACTCTGGACGCCGAGGACCACACCACCCTCGACTCGATGTTCGCCATCCACGAGGAGCTGCGGAAGGACTTCCCGCAGACCGGCTGCGTCATCCAGTCCTACCTGTTCCGCACCGAGGACGACGCCCGCCGGCTGGCCGAGTCCGGCAGCCGCGTCCGTATCGTGAAGGGCGCCTACAAGGAGCCCGCCTCCGTCGCGTACCAGGACAAGGCCGAGATCGACAAGGCGTACGTCCGCATCACCAGGATCCTGATGGCGGGCGCGGGCTACCCGATGATCGGGTCCCACGATCCCCGTCTCATCGCCATCGCCCAGGAGCTGGGCCGCCAGGCCGGGCGCAAACTGGATGAGTACGAGTTCCAGATGCTGTACGGCATCCGCAGCGACGAGCACATCCGGCTAGCGGCCGAGGGCCACCGGATGCGCGTCTACACGGCGTACGGCACCGACTGGTACGGATATTTCATGCGCCGCCTCGCGGAGAAGCCGGCCAACCTGCTGTTCTTCGGCCGCTCGATCCTCACCAAGGGCTGAGACGGCCCCGGGCCGACCCACACCCCCCGTCGACACCAAAGGAGACAAGGCACTCATGGACGCCGTCACCCAGGTCCCCGCGCCGGTCAACGAGCCGGTTCACTCCTACGCCCCGGGCTCCCCGGAGCGCGCCCGTCTGGAGGTGAAGCTCAAGGAGCTCGCCGACAATCCGATCGACCTGCCGATGACCATCGGCGGCGAGAAGCGGATGGGCGGCGGCGAGCGGGTCAACGTCGTACAGCCGCACAACCACCAGGCCGTCATCGGCACCTTCGCCGGCGCCACCGAGCAGGACGCCCAGGACGCCGTCGACGCGGCCCTCGCCGCGGCTCCGGCCTGGCGCGCGATGGCCTTCGACGACCGCGCGGCGATCATCCTGCGCGCCGCCGAGCTGCTGTCGGGCCCCTGGCGCGAGACGCTGGCCGCCTCCACCATGCTCGGCCAGTCCAAGACCGCCCAGCAGGCCGAGATCGACACCCCCTGCGAGCTCATCGACTTCTGGCGCTTCAACGTGCACTACGCGCGCCAGATCCTCGCCGAGCAGCCCCCGGCCAACTCCCCGGGTGTCTGGAACCGCATGGACCACCGCCCGCTGGAGGGCTTCGTCTACGCGATCACGCCGTTCAACTTCACGGCCATCGCGGGCAACCTCCCCACCGCCCCCGCCCTCATGGGCAACGTCGTGGTGTGGAAGCCGTCCCCGACCCAGACCCACGCCGCCGTGCTGCTGATGCAGCTCCTGGAGGAGGCCGGTCTGCCCAAGGGCGTCATCAACCTGGTCACCGGTGACGGCAAGGCCGTCTCCGAGGTGGCGCTGAACCACCGCGACCTGGCCGGTATCCACTTCACCGGCTCGACCCCCACCTTCCAGCACCTGTGGAAGACGGTCGGCAACAACATCGCCAACTACCGCAGCTACCCGCGGCTCGTCGGCGAGACCGGCGGCAAGGACTTCGTCGTCGCGCACCCGAGCGCCGACCGCGCCGTGCTGAAGACCGCGCTGACCCGCGGCTCCTTCGAGTTCCAGGGCCAGAAGTGTTCCGCGTCCTCCCGTGCGTACGTCCCCGCCTCCATCTGGAACTCCGGTTTCAAGGAGGAGTTCGCGGCCGAGACCGACTCCATCGCGATGGGTGACGTCACCGACCTGACGAACTTCATCGGGGCCGTCATCGACGAGCGCTCGTTCGCCAAGAACAAGGCCGCGATCGACCGCGCGAAGTCCGACCCGGCGTGCGAGATCGTCGCCGGCGGCACCTACGACGACTCGGTGGGCTACTTCGTCCGCCCGACGGTCATCGTCTGCTCCGACCCCGAGAACGAGGTCTTCACGACCGAGTACTTCGGCCCGATCCTCGCGGTACACGTCTACGAGGACGAGAAGTACGACGCCATGCTGGAGCAGATGGAGTCGGTCTCCGACTACGCGCTGACCGGCTCGGTCATCGCGGGCGACCGTGCGGCCGCCGCGTACACGATGGACAAGCTCCGCTACGCCGCGGGCAACTTCTACATCAACGACAAGTCGACCGGCGCCGTCGTCGGTCAGCAGCCCTTCGGCGGCGGCCGGGCCTCCGGCACCTGCGACAAGGCCGGCGCCCCGCAGAACCTCCAGCGCTGGACGCTCACCCGGGCCATCAAGGAGACGCTGGTCGCGCCGACCGAGTACACCTACCCCCACCAGGGCTGACGCCCTCTCCCGGGGCGCCGCAGCGCGACGCCCCGGAGCCGCGGGGGCTCTTGGTCGCATGAGAGCCCATTCCCGAGCACCGCCCCCCGACCGGTCCCCCTGCCGGCCGGGGGGCGGTTTCCATGTACGTGCCTCTTCGTGAAGAGGCTCCTCATATCTCCACCAGCACCTGGTCCAGCGACTTGCGTACCAGGTGGGGGACCTCGCAGTCGTCGGCGGGATGGCCGACGGGGATCACGGCGAACGCCTTCTCGTTCTCCGGTCGGTTCAGCACCTCGCGGAGGAAGCGCATCGGACTCGGGGTGTGGACCAGGGCCGCGAGCCCGGACAGGTGCAGGGCGCTGAGCAGCATCCCCACCGCGATCCCGACCGACTCGTCGACGTAGTAGTGCTTGCGCTTGGTGCCGTCCTCGCCCAGCCAGTAGCGCTGCTGGAACACCACGATCAGGGCGGGCGCGTCCGTCATATGGGCCTTGACCGCGTCGGTGCCCAGCGGGCGCAGTGCGGCGAGCCATTCCTCGCCGAGCCGCCCGTCGTAGCTCAGCTTCTCCTCGTGCTCGGCGGCCTCCCGGATCCGGCGGCGTACCTCGGGGTCCTTGACCAGGACGAAGGTCCACGGCTGCTGGTGGGCGCCGGAGGGGGCGGTGGCCGCGCAGGCGATGGCGTCGCGCAGCACCTGCTCGGGGACCGGGTCGGGGGAGAAGGCGCGGACGGTCCTGCGCTCGTCCATGCGCTCCCGCAGCCGGGCGGCGCGCGCCAGGGACTCCTCGGGGGCGGTCCGCTGGGGGCGGTAGGGGGCGGGGCGGTACGGGTCGCCATGGGTGGGTGACCACTGCTGGGGTGCGGGTGTCGTGTCGGGCATGGGCGCAGTGTGCGCGGCGGAGGCGGCCGGGGGAAGCGGGGGTTCGGTCAGGGCGGGGGCCGGTCCCGGTCAGTGTCCGGTGACCGGGACCGGCTGTCCGCCGGCGTGCACCGCGGGGCAGGCGGTCTTGTGGTCCGGTAATGAACATGTCAAATTCCTACTCGGTACGTCCCCCCACGTCACCCGAGAAGGAGATTCCCCCCATGAGACGCCACTCCCGCGCGCCCCTGAGCCTCTCCCTGCTGCTCCTCGCCGGCGCCCTCGGCCTCGGCGCGACTCCCGCCACCGCGGCCGAGGTCCACATCGCCGCCGCTGCCCCCTCGGCGATCCCCTCCACCGCCGCGTACGCACTCGACGCCGCCGTCGAACGCCGGCTGGGCGCCGACACCGCCGGAACCTACCTGGACCGGGAGACCGGCGACCTGGTCGTCACCGTCACCACCGACCGGGCCGAGGAGCAGGCCCGCGCCGCCGGGGCCACCGTGCGCCGGGTGGCCCGCAGCGCCGCCCAGCTCGACGCCGCCATGGGGGCCCTGGAGGCCGAGGTGAAGATCACCGGCACCTCCTGGGGCGTCGACCCCCGCACCAACCAGGTCGCCGTCGAGGCCGACTCCTCGGTCTCCGCACGGGACATGGCCCGCCTCGAAGCCGTCGCCGAACGGCTCGGCGGAGCCGTGAGCATCAGCCGCGTACCCGGAGTCTTCCACCGCGAGGTGCTGGGCGGCGGAGCCATCCACGGTGGCGGCAGCCGCTGCTCGGCCGCCTTCAACGTCACCAAAGGCGGAGCCCGTTACTTCGTGACCGCCGGACACTGCACCAACATCTCCGCCAACTGGTCGGCCAGCTCCGGAGGTCCGGTCATCGGCGTCCGCGAGGGCACCAGCTTCCCGACCAACGACTACGGCATCGTCCGCTACACCGACGGCTCCTCGCCCGCCGGGACCGTCGACCTCTACAACGGCTCCACCCAGGACATCACCTCCGCCGCCAACGCCGTCGTCGGCCAGGCGATCCGCAAGAGCGGCTCCACCACCAAGGTGACCTCCGGCACGGTCACCGCCGTCAACGTCACCGTCAACTACGGTGACGGGCCCGTCTACGGCATGGTCCGCACCACCGCCTGCTCCTCCGGAGGCGACAGCGGCGGCGCCCACTTCGCCGGAACCGTGGCCCTCGGCATCCACTCCGGCAGCTCCGGCTGCTCCGGCACCGCGGGCTCGGCCATCCACCAGCCGGTGGTGGAGGCGCTGTCGGCGTACGGCGTCACGGTGTACTGAGCCGCGGCCACCGCCGTACCGCCTACGCGTCCTGCTCCCGTCCGGGGCACCCTGCCCGGGCAGGAGCAGGCACGGCCCGGATCGGCCCTGCGTGCCTGGTGGGAGCGGGTGCCTGGGAAACTGGGCGCATGACCGAGCTCCCCGCGGTGCACGCCGCCCACACCTATGAGCTGACCGCGGCTGTACGGGACGAGATCCGCACCCTGCTGGACACCGCCTTCGACGGCGGCTTCGGCGACGACGACTGGGAGCACTCCCTCGGCGGCGTCCACGCCCTGGTGCGCGACACCGGCGGACTCCTCATCGCCCACGGCTCGATCACTCAGCGCCGGGTGCTCCACGACGGCCGCTCGCTGCGCGCCGGATACGTCGAAGCCGTCGCCGTCCGCCCCGGCCGCCGCCGCCAGGGGCTCGGCCACCGGGTGATGGCCGCGCTGGAGCGGGTCGTCGACGGGGCGTACGACTTCGGCGCCCTGTCCGCCTCCGACGCGGGCGCCGCGCTCTACGCGGCCCGCGGCTGGCAGGTGTGGCCGGGGAGCCTCGCCGCCCTCGGCCCGCACGGGACCGTGGCGCTGCCGGAGGAGGAGGGCGGCACCTACGTCCGCGCGGCCGCCGGGCACGCCCTGCCCGCGGCCTGCCACCCGCTCGTCTTCGACTGGCGCGAGGGCGACCTGCTGTAGGGCGGGTGAGCAGCAGTCGACCGCAGGGCCTCGGTCGGCGACCCGGATCAGCATCTCGCCCCGCAGCATCCCGAGGAACCCGTCCACCGTCCGCTCCAACTCGTCCACCACCGTGACCTCGGGCACGACGGCTCCGCTCTGCGGATGCGGCACCAGGAAGTCCTCCAACTCCTGCTGCGCATCGCGGGCGGCGAGGTGGAGGGTGCGGGCGGTGTGCCGTGTCGTCAGGCCGGCGACGATGGTAGGGAGCGCGGCGGACGAGCGGGGGGTGCCCGCCTGTCCTGCTCCGTAGGTACCGGCGAGCGCCGGATCGGCGCGAGGGGCGACGGAGCGGCGCTCTCGGTGGTGTCCCGTGATCTCGCCATGGCGGTCATGCCCGGTCCGTCCCTGTACGGACACCCGACGGAATCGGGATCACTGCTCTCGGAGCGGGCCGTCCCACCCTGTCGATCGGCTTCCTCACCACCCCTGAGCAGGCGGGATCCATCGCCGTGCGGGCGATGATCCGGGAGCTGCGGGCGGAGCGCGGGGGAGTGGCCGTCTCAGATAGTAGGAAGTCCGAGTAACCGTAGAGACAGAGCGGCCCGACTGTCCTAGCTTTGTGGGAGCCGAACGAATCGCTCGATCGAGCGACTGTGGCGGTTGCGGGCGCACGCCCCGAAGCAGGTCACCCCCTGCGGCGTACGCTCCCCGCTCCTTCCGGCACCTCGAAATCCGATCCCGGCCCGGCCTCGGCGCCGCACCGCGATGTGCGGCCTGCCCCCGGCATCCATGCGATCTCAAGGAGTCGATCCATCATGGCCAACACCACCACCCGCCGCGTCCGTCACTCCTCCCGCCAGGCCGAGGCCGAGCGCAAGAACGCCGCCGCCGCCCTGCAGCGCGCCCTCGACCGCCGGGACAACGGCGGCTCGACCGGTCACTGAGCCGCAGAGGCCCGCCCGCGCGCACCGCTCGCCGCTCGCCCCCACCCCGAACAGCCCGCACGCCCCGAACACGCTTGTGCTCGTCCGCATGGTGGACGTCGGATGTCATGGGGTGGGACGCACCGTTAGGCTTCCCGCATGTCTCGCAGCATCGATCTCGCAGTGATCCCCGGTGACGGAATCGGCCAGGAAGTCGTGGCCCAGGGCCTCAAAGTCCTCAACGCTGTCCTCCCGCAGGATGTGAAGCTGGAGACCAAGGAGTACGACCTCGGCGCCCAGCGCTGGCACCGCACCGGCGACACCCTCCCGGACGCGGAGCTGGAGGCGCTCAAGAGTCACGACGCGATTCTCCTCGGCGCGATCGGCGACCCGTCCGTGCCGTCGGGCGTCCTGGAGCGCGGGCTGCTGCTGAAGCTGCGTTTCGCCTTCGACCACTTCATCAACCTGCGCCCCTCCAAGCTCTTCCCGAACACCGCGACCCCGCTCGCCGGCCGCCCCGACATCGACTTCGTGGTCGTCCGTGAGGGCACCGAGGGCCCGTACACGGGCAACGGCGGCTCGCTGCGCACCGGTACCCCCGCCGAGGTCGCCACCGAGGTCAGCGTCAACACGGCGTACGGCGTCGAGCGCGTGGTCCGGGACGCCTTCGAGCGAGCGGCGGCCCGCCCGCGCAAGAAGCTGACGCTGGTCCACAAGAACAACGTGCTCGTCTACGCCGGCCACCTGTGGAAGAACACCTTCGACCGGGTCGCCGCCGAATACCCACAGGTCAGCACCGATTACCTGCACGTCGACGCCGCGACGATCTTCTTCGTCACCCAGCCGGAGCGCTTCGACGTCATCGTCACCGACAACCTCTTCGGTGACATCCTCACCGACCTCGCCGCCGCCGTCACCGGCGGTATCGGCCTGGCCGCCTCCGGCAACATCAACCCGACGGGCGCGTTCCCGTCGATGTTCGAGCCGGTCCACGGCTCCGCCCCCGACATCGCGGGGCAGGGCAAGGCCGACCCGACCGCCACGGTCCTCTCCGTCGCCCTCCTGCTGCGCCACCTCGGCTACGAGGCCGAGGCCGTACGCATCGAGGACGCCGTCTCCGCCGACCTCGCGGAGCGCGACGGAGCTGCCGCGCGTACGACCGACGAGATCGGTGACGCGCTCGCGGTACGCGTAGCGAGCTGACCCGACGACTCCACTTCGAAGCCGCCGGGTCGCATCAGCGCCCGGCGGCTTCACCTGTGCGGCCCCCGGGTGCCACCATCGACCCCTGGACCGCATTCCCGCCATTTCGTGCACGGCCTCCCGCAAGTGATAATCGAACGCGGGGCCGCAGCTCGCGGTGAAGCTCGGACGTCCTGGGACCTGACCGGAAAGCGTCGGTCCGAGACGCGAGTGGGCGCGGTCCATCACACACAAGACCGGTGAAGGACACGCACTCATGACGACGCCCACGATCGAGCTCAAGCCCTCCTCGAACCCGCTGTCCGACGCGGAGCGCGAGGCGATCCTGGCCAACCCCGGATTCGGCCGGCACTTCACCGATCACATGGTGACGATCCGCTGGACCGAGGGCCGCGGCTGGCACGACGCCGAGCTGGTCCCCTACGGCCCGCTGTCGATGGACCCGGCCAACATGACCCTGCACTACGCGCAGGAGATCTTCGAAGGGCTCAAGGCCTACCGCCAGCCCGACGGCTCGGTCGCCTCGTTCCGCCCCGACGCCAACGCCCGCCGCTTCCAGCGCTCGGCCGCGCGCCTGGCCATGCCGGAGCTGCCCGTCGAGACGTTCATCGAGGCGTGTGACGCGCTGGTCCGGCAGGACAAGGCATGGGTCCCGGCCCATGGGGGCGAGGAGTCCCTCTACCTGCGTCCGTTCATGATCGCCACCGAGGTCGGCCTCGGCGTGAAGCCGGCCAACGAGTACCTCTTCCTGGTCATCGCCTCGCCCGCCGGCGCCTACTTCCCCGGCGGCGTGAAGCCCGTCTCCATCTGGCTCTCCGAGAACCGCGTCCGCGCCGTCCCGGGCGGCGTGGGCGACGCCAAGACCGGCGGCAACTACGCGGCGTCCCTGCTGGCCCAGGCCGAGGCCGCCGCGCACGGCTGCGCCCAGGTCGCCTACCTCGACGCCGTCGAGCACAAGTGGGTCGAGGAGCTCGGCGGTATGAACCTGTACTTCGTGTACGAGCAGGAGGACGGCTCCAAGGAGATCATCACGCCCTCCCTCACCGGCTCCCTCCTCGCCGGCGTCACCCGTGACTCCCTCCTCAAGGTCGCCCGCGACCTCGGTTACGGCTCCGAGGAGGGCCGCGTCTCCATCGACCAGTGGCGCGACGACTCCGCGAAGGGCACTCTCACGGAGGTCTTCGCCTGCGGTACCGCCGCCGTCATCACCCCCGTCGGCATCGTGAAGTCCGCGGGTGGCGACTGGACCCAGGGTGACGGCACGCCCGGCGAGGTCACGATGAAGCTGCGCGATCGCCTGCTGGACATCCAGCGCGGCATCGCCGAGGACACCCACGGCTGGATGCACCCGCTCGGCTAGGGGCTCCTCCGGCCAGGACCAGGCCGCACCCGGCGCCCAGCCGGTGCGGCCTTTTTCCTGCCAGGTGAATAGAGCAGCACTCAAATAGGTTCGAACGAAACTTCCGTACACACAGATTCGCTGGTTAGAGTGGCACTCTAAAGCCGTCACGACCAGGAGCCCCCATGCCCGCCGCCCCCGCCCCCTTCCGCATGCCCCCCGAGTGGGCTCCCCACGAGCGCACCTGGATGGCCTGGCCCGGGCCCAACCCCACCTTCGCCTCCGCCGCCGAGCTGGAGGAGGCGCGCCGTGCCTGGGCCGCCGTCGCCCGGGCCGTACGCCGGTTCGAGCCGGTCACGATGGTCGTCGGGCCGGGGCAGGAGGAGGGGGCCGCCGCCCTGCTCGGCCCCGAGGCGGAGCTGGTCGTCCGGCCGCTGGACGACGCCTGGATGCGGGACATCGGGCCCACCTTCGTCACCGACGGCCGTACGCTCGCCGCCGTCGACTGGACCTTCAACGGCTGGGGCGCCCAGGGCTGGGCCCGCTGGGAGAGCGACCAGCACATCGCCCGGGCCGTCGCCGAGCTGACCGGCACCCCCGCGCACAGCTCCCCGCTCGTCAACGAGGGCGGCGCCATCCACGTCGACGGCGAGGGCACCGTCCTGCTCACCGAGACCGTCCAGCTCGGCGAGGAGCGCAACCCCGGCTGGAGCAGGGAACAGGTCGAGGCGGAGATCCACGCCCGCCTCGGCACCCGCAAGGCGATCTGGCTGCCCCGTGGGCTGACCGGTGACTACGGGACGTACGGCACGCTCGGCCATGTCGACATCGTGGCCGCCTTCGTCCGCCCGGGCACCGTCGTCGCCCACGTCCAGCCGGACCCGGCCCACCCCGACCACGAGGTCTCCCGGGAACTGCTGGCCGTGCTGCGGGCCGCCACGGATGCCGAGGGGCGCCCGCTGGAGGTGATCGAGGTGCCCGCGCCCACCGTGCTACGCGACGAGGAGGGCGAGTGGGTCGACTACTCCTACATCAACCACTACCTCTGCAACGGGGCCGTGATCCTCTGCGCCTTCGACGACCCGCGCGACGAGGAGGCGGCCGCGATCTTCCGAGACCTCTTCCCGGACCGTACGGTGACCCTCGTCGACGCCCGTACGATCTTCGCCGGCGGTGGAGGCATCCACTGCATCACCCAGCAGCAGCCGAAGATCTGACACCCAGCAGCCGAAGGCCCGAGCCGACCCATGACCCCCGCCCCCCGCCGCACCCACCACGCCGCCCCGCCCCGTGAGGACGTCCTCGCCGCAGCCATGGCCACCATCGCCGCACGTGGGCTCGACGGGCTGACCATGGCGGGGCTCGGGCGCGAGGTGGGGATGAGCAGCGGGCACCTGCTCTACTACTTCCGCACCAAGGACGAACTGCTGCTCCGCACCCTGGAGTGGAGCGAGGGCCGTCTCGGGGCCGAGCGCCGCGCCCTCCTCGCCGAACGGGGGACCGCCCGCGAGCGGCTGGACGCGTACATCGGTCTCTACCTTCCCGCCGGGCACCGAGACCCCCACTGGACGCTCTGGCTGGAGGTCTGGGGCCGCTCGCAGAACGCGGACGACGACGCCAGGGCCCGGCAGGCGGCCATCGAGGGGGCCTGGCACCGGGACCTGGTGGCGCTGCTCGCCGAGGGGGTCTCGCGTGGGGAGTTCCGGACGGTGGACGCCGACCGGTTCGCGACCCGGCTGCGGGCGCTGCTGGACGGGTTCAGCGTGCATGTGACGGTGGGGATCCCGGGGACGGGCCGGGAACAGGTGGTGGCCCAGGCGGCGGAGTTCCTGGACGAGGCACTGGCGCCTACGGCTGACTGAGGGATGCGACCAGCGTCACGACCGCATCCTGAGACACCGCAGTCACAAGGGCGTCACTGTGCGAGACTTCTGCCGTGTCCTCGTTCGTCATGATTATTGGCAGCAGGCGCGCCGGTCCGCAGTGACCGTCCCGTACCACCACGTACGGCGCGGCCATCGTGCCCCAGACCCGCGCGCAGACCTCTCGCACCCGCGAGGGGTTTTTTCGTTTTCCGGCCACACCCGGGCCGGGCGGAGCGCGCGGGATGATGGGGGCAAGTGGAGCCCGATCGTCCGGATCCACTCATCCGACAGGAGTCAGATCAGCATGACCACCAAGGCCAACGCCACCGACGACAGTTTCCATGTCTTCGACACCACACTGCGCGACGGTGCTCAGCGTGAGGGCATCAACCTGACGGTCGCCGACAAGCTGACCATCGCCCGGCACCTGGACACCTTCGGGGTCGGGTACATCGAGGGCGGCTGGCCGGGTGCCAACCCGCGCGACACGGAGTTCTTCGCCCGGGCACAGCAGGAGATCGCATTCGAGAACGCCCAGCTCGTGGCGTTCGGCGCGACCCGCAGGGCCGGTGGCAGCGCGGCCGAGGACCCCCAGGTGCAAGCGCTGCTGAACTCCGCCGCGCCGGTGATCACGCTGGTTGCCAAGGCGCACGACCGCCATGTGGAGCTGGCCCTGCGCACCACCCTGGCCGAGAACCTGGAAATGGTCCGCGACACCGTCTCCCACCTGCGCGAACAGGGCCGCAGGGTCTTCGTGGACTGCGAGCACTTCTTCGACGGCTACCGGGCCAACGCCGAGTACGCCAAGTCCGTGGTCCGTACCGCGCACGAGGCGGGCGCCGAGGTCGTCATCCTCTGCGACACCAACGGCGGCATGCTCCCCGCCCAGGTCCAGGCCGTCGTCTCCACCGTGATCGCCGACACCGGCGCCCGGCTCGGCATCCACGCCCAGGACGACACCGGCTGCGCGGTCGCGAACACCCTGGCCGCCGTGGACGCCGGCGCCACCCACGTCCAGTGCACGGCCAACGGCTACGGCGAGCGGGTCGGCAACGCCAACCTCTTCCCGGTGGTCGCCGCCCTGGAGCTGAAGTACGGCATGAAGGTGCTGCCCGAGGGTGCGCTCGCCGAGATGACCCGGATCTCGCACGCGATCGCCGAGGTCGTCAACCTCACCCCCTCCACCCACCAGCCGTACGTGGGTGTCTCGGCCTTCGCCCACAAGGCCGGGCTGCACGCCTCCGCGATCAAGGTCGACCCGGACCTCTACCAGCACATCGACCCGGAGCTGGTCGGCAACACCATGCGGATGCTGGTCTCCGACATGGCCGGCCGCGCCTCCATCGAGCTGAAGGGCAAGGAGCTCGGCGTCGACCTCGGCGACGACCGCGCGCTGGTCGGCCGGGTCGTGGAGCGGGTCAAGGAGCGCGAACTCCAGGGCTACACCTACGAGGCCGCCGACGCCTCCTTCGAACTCCTGCTGCGCGGCGAGGTGGAGGGCAGGGCCCGGCGCTACTTCCGTACGGAGTCCTGGCGGGCGATCGTCGAGGACCGCCCCGACGGCACCCACGCCAACGAGGCCACCGTGAAGCTCTGGGCCAAGGGCGAGCGCATCGTCGCCACCGCCGAGGGCAACGGCCCCGTCAACGCCCTGGACCGGGCCCTGCGCGTCGCCCTGGAGCGGATCTACCCGCAGCTCGCCAAGCTGGAGCTGGTCGACTACAAGGTCCGCATCCTGGAGGGCCGTACCGGCACCGAGTCCACCACCCGGGTCCTGATCACCACGGGCGACGGTGACGCGGACTGGGCGACCGTGGGGGTCGCCGAGAACGTCATCGCGGCGTCCTGGCAGGCGCTGGAGGACGCGTACACCTACGGCCTGCTGCGGGCGGGGGTGGAGCCGACCGAATAGCGCGGCCCGTCCCGCCCGCGAGAGCCGCCGTCCCGACCCCGGGGCGGCGGCTCTCACGCGTTCAAGAGGTGAACACGCAACGCCGCCCGCTTGGTCAGCAGATGGGGCCGGACCAATCTCGGTGTGAAGTATTGACGGCCCTGTGTCGGCGGGGTTAACTCCTGCCGCAACGCCGGTACCGGTTCCGGAACCGGTACCGGACGCCTCTCCCGGTATGCCCGCACCGCCCTGCCCCTGCCCCCGCTCTGCCCCGCCCTGTCCTTGCCCTGCCCCTGCCTGGTCCAACGGAGGCCCCGATGCGTGTCACCATCGCCGATGTCGCCCGTGAGGCCGGCGTCAGCAAGACGACCGTGTCGCGGGTCATCAACACCAAGGGCGAGGTGGACGGTTCCACCGCCGCCCGCGTTCGTGAAGTGATCGCACAGCTCGGCTATGTGCCCAGCTCCGGAGCCGTGGGCCTGGCCCGCGGCTCCAGCCGTACCGTCGGCATGCTGGTCCCCTCGCTGACCTGGCCGTGGATGGGCGAACTGCTCCAGGGGGTCGTCGACACCGTCGAGGCCGCCGACTACGGGCTGCTGCTGTTCACCTGCAACCGGGGCGCCGAGTCCGTCCAGCGCTTCACCAGCCAGGTGTCGGCGCGCGCCTTCGACGGGCTCGTCGTCGTCGAGCCGGAGAACACCCTCAGCCACCTCACCGCCCTGCACCGCGACGGCCTGCCGATCGTGCTCATCGACGACCGCGGCCACCACCCCGCATTCCCCTCCGTCGTGACCACCAACCACGAGGGAGGAGCGTCGGCGGCCCGCCACCTGCTCGCCGCCGGACGCTCCAGGCCCGTCGTCCTCACCGGACCCCAGCACTTCGGCTGCGTACGGGACCGGCTCGGCGGATTCCGCTCGGTCCTGCCCGACGTCCGCGTCGTCGACGGCGACTTCACCGAAGTCGGCGGCCGCCTCGCCATGGAGGAACTCCTCGCCCGGGGCGTCGAGTTCGACTCCGTCTTCGCGCACAACGACATCAGCGCGGCCGGCGTGCTGCGGGCCCTGCGTGCCGCCGGGCGCCGGGTCCCGGACGACATCGCGGTCGTCGGCTTCGACGACATCCCGATGGCCGAACACACCGAACCGCCCCTCACCACCGTGCGCCAGCCCACCCGCCGGATGGGGGAGACGGCGGCCCGGATGCTGCTCTCCCACCTCGGCGGCACGCCCGTACCGGACGGCCCGGCCGTGCTGCCCACCGAACTGGTCGTGCGCCACTCGGCGCCGTGACGGACCCGGCCGCCCGGCCGCGCCCCGCCTCACCCCTTCCGCCCGCCGGATCGCCCCGACCCGGCAGCCCTTTCCTGGAGTCGCCATGTCGTCACGCCGTCGCACCACGCTCAGAGCGGTCGCCGCAGCCACCGTCGTGATCGCCCTCGCCGCCGGCTGCTCGAACGCCAACTCGGGTGCCAACAAGGGCGGCGGCTCCGCCACCGGCGTGCTGACCCTCGGCAAGCCGGACGGGCCGCAGACCAACAACAGCAACCCGTTCCTCAACACCTCGGCGGGCGCCACGCTCGGCTACCGGTACATGATCTACGAGCCGCTGGCCATGACGAACATGATCAAGCCCACCGACAAGGCGGACCCCTGGCTCGCCACCGACTGGGAGTGGGAGTCCAACTTCACCAAGGTCACCTTCACCCTGGACGACCGGGCGAAGTGGGCCGACGGGAAGCCCCTGACGGCGGCCGACGTGGAGTACACCTTCAACCTCCTGAAGAAGCATCCCGCGCTCAACGGCAACGGCATCCCCTTCGACGGGATCGCGGTCGAGGACGGGAAGGTCGTTCTGACCTTCAAGGAGTCCCAGTTCGTCAACCAGAACAAGATCATCCAGACCTTCATCGTGCCCAAGCACATCTGGGAGAAGGTCGAGAACCCGGAGACCTGGCCCAACCGCACACCCGTCGGCTCCGGCCCGTACAAACTCAAGACGTTCACCCCGCAGACCACCACCCTGATCGCCACGCCGACCTACTGGAACGGCAGGACGAAGGTCAAGGAGCTGCGCTACACCGCGTACAACGACAACAGCGCGGCGACCACCGCGCTGGCCACCGGCAAGGTCGAGTGGTCCTTCGTCTTCATGCCGAACCACAAGCAGCTCTTTATCGACAAGGACCCCAAGAACCACAAGCTGTGGTTCCCCTCCGGCCTCGGCATCCACGGCCTCTGGTTCAACACCGCCCGCAAGCCCTTCGACAACCCGGCGCTGCGCAAGGCGATGGCGATGGTCGTCGACCGCAAGGCCATCCACATCCAGGCCCAGGCCACGCTCTACCCGGAGATCACCAACCCGACGGGCATCCCGCTCCCCGCCGGTGAGCCCTTCCTGGCTCCCGAGTACCAGGGCGCGATCACCAAGCCCGATGTCGCCGGAGCGAAGAGACTGCTCGACGAGGCCGGCTTCGAGCTCAGCGGCGGGGTGCTCAAGGACCCGTCCGGCAAGCCGGTGACGCTCACCTTCACCGACCCGGCCGGCTGGAACGACTACATCACCGGTCTCGCCATCATCAAGGACAACATCAAGCAGCTCGGCATCGAGGCCAAGGTCAAGACCCAGACCGCCGAGGCCTGGGGCGTGGACGTGGCCAACGGCAACTTCGACGCCACCCTGCACTGGACCAACAGCGGCGCGACGCCCTACGACATGTACCAGAACATCATGGACGGGGCGATCCTCCAGCCCATCGGCAAGAGCTCCCAGACGGGCAACTTCGGCCGTTTCAAGAGCGACGAGGCCACCACCGCCCTCAAGGAGTACGCGGGCGCCAAGGACGAGGGGACCCGCACGAAGGCGCTCCACACCCTCCAGAGGATCTTCGTCGAGCAGGCCCCCGTCATCCCGACGGCCGCCGCCCCCATCGGCGCCGAGTACTCCACGAAGAACTGGATCGGCTGGCCCACCGAGGCCAACCCGTACGCCCCGCCGCAGCACACCCAGCCCAGCGCGCTGGAGATCGTGCTGAACCTCACGCCCGCCAAGTAAGCACGGGGAAGAACCGGCCATGACCACCGATCAGTCCGAGACCGTGCGCACCGGCACCGACGTGGTGCTGGAAGCGCGCGGGGTCACCAAGCACTTTCCCCTGCGCCGCACCGCGCGCGACCTGTTCGCCCGCCGGCGCCGCAGCGTCCGCGCCGTCGACGACGTCTCGCTCCAGCTCAGGCGCGGCACCGTCACGGCCCTGGTGGGGGAGTCCGGCTCGGGCAAGTCCACCGTCGCCCGTCTGCTCGCCCAGCTCCACCCGCTCACCTCGGGCGAGATACGGCTGGGCGGCGAGCCGGTCGTGGCCGGTCGTGGCCGGTCCTTCCGCCGCTACGTACGCCGGGTCCAGCTGATCTTCCAGGACCCGTTCGCCTCGCTGAACCCGGTGCACACCGTGCGCTACCACCTGACCCGCGCCCTGAAGATCCACGACCGGGCCGGCAGCGGGGACAAGGAGCTGGAACAGGCCCTGGCCGACCTGCTGAACCGGGTCCAGCTCACCCCGCCCCAGCAGTTCCTGGACAAGTTCCCGCACGAGCTCTCCGGTGGCCAGCGCCAGCGCGTCGCCATCGCCCGCGCCCTCGGCGCCGACCCGCAGGTCCTCCTCGCCGACGAGCCCGTCTCCATGCTCGACGTGTCGATCCGGCTCGGGGTCCTCAACCTGCTCCGCGACCTCAAGGAGCGCCTGCACCTGGCGATCCTCTACATCACCCACGACATCGCCTCCGCCCGCTACTTCGCGGACACCACCCTGGTGATGTACGCGGGCCGGATCGTCGAGGGCGGCGACAGCGAGACCGTCACCCAGCGCCCCGCCCACCCCTACACCCAGCTCCTCATCGCCTCCGCGCCCGACCCCGACCGGGTCGTCGCCGAAGAGGAACAGGAGGAGACCGGCTCCGGCGAGCCACCCTCCCTCATCGCCCCGCCGGCCGGCTGCCGCTTCCACCCGCGCTGCCCGAAGGCCATGGAGCGCTGCCGCACCGAACTCCCGCCGCGCTTCGACCTGGCGGACGGGCAGTGGGCGGCGTGCTGGCTGTACGACGGCACGAGTGCGAGTGCGACCGCAGCGGTCGAGGAGGTCTCCCGGTGAAGTACCTCCTCCAACGGCTCGCCTTCTACGCCGTCACCGCCTGGGCCGCCATCACCATCAACTTCCTCATCCCGCGCCTGATGCCCGGCGACCCCGTCCAGGCGCTGCTCAGCCGCTACCAGGGCCAGCTCGACACCAAGGCCATCGACTCCCTCAAGGCCCTCTTCGGCCTCGACAAGCAGCAGTCGCTCTGGCAGCAGTACACCGACTACTGGGCCCACCTCCTCGACGGCGACCTCGGCCTCTCCTTCACCTTCTTCCCGACCCCGGTCAGCGAGGTGATCGTCCAGTCCCTGCCGTGGACGCTCGCCCTGGTCGGCGTCACCACGCTGCTCAGCTTCATCCTCGGTACCGGCATCGGCGTCTACAGCGGCTGGAAGCGCGGCTCGTGGCTGGACGGACTGCTGCCCGTCACCACCTTCATCTCCTCCATCCCCTACTTCTGGCTCGGCCTCATCGCGATCGCCCTGTTCGCCGAGAAGTGGTCCCTCTTCCCGAACTCCGGCGGCTACGACAACAGCCTCGTCCCGGCCTTCGACTGGCCGTTCATCTCCAGCGCCCTCTACCACGCGTTCCTCCCCGGCGTGACGATCGTGCTGAGCGCCGTGGCCGGCTGGATCCTCGGCATGCGGAACATGATGGTCACCGTCTCCTCCGAGGACTACGTGATGGTGGCGCAGGCCAAGGGCCTCTCCGAGCGGCGCGTGATGTTCGGTTACGCGGCCCGCAACGCGGTCCTCCCCAACATCTCCGGCTTCGCCCTCTCCCTGGGCTTCATCGTCGGCGGCACGCTGCTGGTCGAGATGGTCTTCACCTATCCGGGCATCGGCTTCCAGCTGCTCCAGGCGGTCGGCGCCAAGGACTACCCGCTGATGCAGGGCGTCTTCCTGATCATCACGCTCTCCGTCCTGGCCGCCAACCTGCTCGCCGACCTCGTCTACGCCGCCCTGGACCCCCGCACCCGGAAGGAGGCGTAGGTCCCCATGTCCATCACCGCCACCGATGCCGCCGTCCTGGACGGCCCGCCCGCACCCGAGGCGCCCACCCGCCGGGCCCGGCTCCGGTTCCTGCGCGGGGGCAAGACCCGTACCGGGCTGCTCATGCTCGCGTTCTTCGTCCTGCTGGCCGTCATCGGCCCGTGGATCGCCCCGTACGACCCCGACGCGATGAGCGGCCGGCTCCTCCAACCGCCTTCCGGTGCGCACTGGTTCGGCACCACGCACACCGGGCAGGACGTCCTGTCCCAGATCCTGGTCGGCACCCGGGGCGTCCTGATCGTCGGCTTCGTCGCGGCGGTCATCGCCACCGTGCTCTCGGTCCTCATCGGGGTCACCGCCGGGTTCATCGGCGGGGCCGTCGACGAGATCCTCTCCGCGCTCGCCAACATCTTCCTGGTGCTGCCCGGACTCCCGCTGATCATCATCGTCGCGAGCTTCGTCCCGGACACCGGCGACCTGCTCATCGCCTTCGCCATCGCTCTGACCTCCTGGGCCTGGGGATCGCGCATCCTGCGCGCCCAGACGCTGTCGCTGCGCCGCCGCGACTACGTGGAGGCCGCCCGCGCCACCGGCGAGTCGACCTGGCGGATCATCCTCTTCGAGATCATGCCGAACCTCACCGCGGTGATCGCCTCCGGCTTCGTCGGCACGGTCATCTTCGCCGTCCTCACCGAGATCACCCTCGCCTTCATCGGCGTCGCGGACATCTCGCACTGGAACTGGGGCACGGTCCTCTTCTGGGCCCAGTCCAACCAGGCCCTCGCCCAGGGCGCCTGGTGGTGGTTCGTCCCGGCCGGCCTCTGCATCGCCCTGCTGGGCACCGCACTCGCCCTGATCAACTTCGGCATCGACGAGTTCGTCAACCCACGCCTGCGCACCGCCACCGGCTCTTCCCGGAAGGTGAAGATGCGCGTCGGCTTCACCCCCGTCGCCCGCACCTCGGCGACCGGCAACGGCAGACACAGCAAGCACAGCAGCAGCAAGGAGCCGCGCCCATGAGCGCCGAGCCGGTCCTCACCATCAGCGGACTGAACGTCGACTACGGCACCGACGAGCGGGCCGTGCACGCCCTGCGGGACATCGACCTCACCCTCCATCGAGGCGAAGTCCTGGGCCTGGCAGGGGAGTCGGGGTCCGGGAAGTCGACCCTCGCGTACGCCGTGACCCGGCTGCTCCCACCGCCCGGGGTGATCACCGGCGGTGAGGTCCACTACCACCGGCCGGGCGGCGACCGGCTCGACATCCTCTCGCTCTCCCCGGAGCAGCTGCGTGCCTTCCGCTGGCAGGAGCTGTCCATCGTGTTCCAGGGGGCGATGAACTCCCTCAACCCGGTGCACACCGTCCACAGCCAGCTCACCGACGTCCTGAAAGCCCACCGCCCCGAACTGAAGAAGGCCCGGCGGACGGACCGCGCGATGGAGTTGCTCAGCCTCGTCGGCATCTCCGCCGACCGGCTCGCCGCCTACCCGCACCAGCTCTCCGGCGGGATGCGGCAGCGCGTGATGATCGCGATGGCGCTCGCCCTGGAACCCGAGATCGTCGTCATGGACGAGCCGACGACCGCGCTCGACGTCGTGATGCAGCGCCAGATCCTGCGGCGGCTCGTCCGGTTGAGGGAACAGCTCAGCTTCTCCGTCGTGTTCATCACCCACGACATCTCGCTCCTGATCGAATTCTCGGACCGGATCGCGATCATGTACGGGGGCCGCATCGTGGAGGAGGCGGGTGCGGCGGAGATCTACCGCGACCCCCGCCACCCCTACAGCGACGGGCTGCTCCACTCCTTCCCCGCGCTCCACGGCCCGCGCCGCGAGCTGACCGGCATCCCTGGCTCACCCCCGCACCTGTCCGCGATGCCGGCCGGCTGCGCGTTCCACCCGCGCTGCGGCAAGGCCTTCGAGCCGTGCGACGTACGGGTCCCGCTGCTGGCCGCTCCGGCGCTGTCACCCACCGCCGGCCGCCGCACGGTCGCCTGCCACCTGCACGCCTGACCAGGCGGTCCCCACCCGACCAGGCCCCTACGTACGGAGAACGGATGAACCTCGCCAGCACCCCGCAGCGCATCCTTCGGCCCGCCGCGGTACGCGGGCTCCCGGCCGGCTTCCGATGGGGCGTCGCCACCTCCTCGTACCAGATCGAGGGAGCGGCCGCCGAGGACGGCCGCACCCCCTCCATCTGGGACACCTTCTGCCAGGTGCCCGGAGCCGTCGAGGGCGGCGAGAGCGGGGATGTGGCCTGCGACCACTACCACCGGATGGAGCAGGACGTGGAGCTGATCGCGGGCCTCGGCGTCGACACCTACCGCTTCTCGCTCGCCTGGCCGCGCATCCAGCCGGGCGGCCGGGGCCCGGCGAACGCGAAGGGGCTCGACTTCTACAAGCGGCTGGTCGACGAGCTCCAGGGGCGGGGCGTCACCCCCTGGATCACCCTCTACCACTGGGACCTGCCGCAGGAGCTGGAGGACGCGGGCGGCTGGCCCGCGCGGGACACGTCCCTGCGGTTCGCGGAGTACGCCTTGCTCGCGTACGAGGCCCTCGGCGACCGGGTCGAGCACTGGACCACGCTGAACGAGCCCTGGTGCTCGGCGATGCTCGGTTACGCGTACGGCGTCCACGCCCCCGGCCGCACGGACTTCGGTGCCTCGATGCACGCCGTCCACCACCTGCTCCTGGGCCACGGTCTCGCCGCGGGGGCGATGCGGGAGGCGGCGGGGAGTGCCCCGCTGGAGCTCGGCATCACCCTCAACCTGGGTACCGCCACCCCGGAGACCCCCAGCGAGGCCGACCGTGACGCGTGCCGCCGCGCCGACGGCATGGGCACCCGCCTCTACCTGGACCCGATCGTCCACGGCCGCTACCCCGAGGACGTCGTCGCGGACCTGGCCGCCCGGAGCGTCGAACTCCCCGTACAGGCAGGCGACTTCGCGGCCATCTCCACGCCCCTCGACGTCCTCGGCGTCAACTTCTACCGGGGCATGCAGTTCTCCGGCACCACCGAGGACGGATCGACGGCCGACGCCGAAGGGCTTCCCGTGGTCCGCATGGTGGAGCGGGACCTGCCGCGTACGGCCATGGACTGGGAGATCACGCCCACCGAACTCACCCACCTGCTGGTGCGGTTGGAGCAGGATTACGGGCTCCCGACCGTCATCACCGAGAACGGCGCCGCCTTCGACGACACCGTGGCCGCCGACGGCTCGGTCCCCGACGCCGACCGCACCGCCTACCTCGCCGACCACATCGACGCCGTCGCCGCCGCCCGCGGCCGAGGAGCCGACGTCCGGGGCTACTTCGCCTGGTCGCTGATGGACAACTTCGAGTGGGCCTACGGCTACGACAAGCGGTTCGGCATCGTCCGCGTCGACTACGCCACCCAGACCCGCACGCTCAAGGACAGAGCCAAGTGGTACCGCGACACGATCCGGCTCACCCGGGGCGAGGAGCGGTAACATCCCGGCTCACCCGGGTCTCCACCGTGCGATGCGCCAACACCACTGATCCATAACACCGTTCGGCCCACCCGTCCCCAAGATGAGAGCGCTCTCAAAAATGCCTCCCACCCTGTACCCCCGCCCCCGCAAGGGCAGAAGCAGACCCGCGACAGCCGCCCTGGCCGCCGCCGCGGTCCTGGCCACCCTGCTCGCCGGCGCGGCGCCCAGCCAGGCCGCCGCCGACGACCCGGCCCCCGTGCTCATCGACCGCTTCGAGGGCGAGGTGCCGCTGGGCAGCAACCCGCCCGCCGACGCCATCTTCACCTGGGGCGGCGATGCGGACGACCACCCACAGCTGAAGCTCGCCGAGCGCGCGGACGCCCCCGAGGGCGAGCAGGTCCTCGAAGGCTCCTACGACATCAGCGCCTGGGGTGGGTTCAGCCACGAGTTCGCCGTGGACACCCCGCCGCAGAACTGGACCGCGCACAAGGGCGTCCGCTTCTGGTGGTACGGCCAGAACACCGCACCCCTGCCGCCCGGTTCGGGCAAGCGCATCCACTTCGAGATAAAGGACGGCGGCGCCAACGGCGGCGCGTCCGAGCTGTGGACCACCTCCTTCACCGACGACTGGGAGGGCTGGCAGCTGGTCGAGATCCCGTTCGCGGACTTCGTCTACCGGGCCGACTACCAGCCCGTCGGCGGTATCGACCAGATCCTCGGCCTGAACGAGATGTGGGGCTACGCCTTCACCATGCCCGGCGGCGCCCCCGGCAGCTTCGCCCTGGACGCCGTGGAGCTGTACGGAAAGGCGGACCCGGCGCTCACCGCGAGCGTCGTCACCGACACGGCCGTCCGCCCGGTGAAGAACGGCGCCGGCGCCGAACTCATCCTCTCCGTCACCACGACCGGCTCCGTCCCCACCGAGGAGCCGATCACCGTCTCGTACGCCACCAAGGGCGGCACGGCGGTCGCGGGCACGGACTACACCCCGGTCACCGGCAGCCACACCTTCCCCGCGGGCACCGCGTCCGGCACCACCCACAAGGTCACCGTCCGCACCGCGAAGGCGTCCAAGCCTGCCGAGGCGAAGACGATCCCCCTGGAGCTGACCGTCACCGGCGCCAAGGCCCCCAAGGAGAACCCGCAGGTCGTCATCGACGCCCACGGACTCCCGTACCAGAACGCCAAGTTGCCGGTGAAGCAGCGGGTGGCGGACCTGCTGGCACGGATGTCGCCCGCCGAGAAGGCCGGCCAGATGACCCAGGCCGAGCGCAACGCGCTGCGCACGCCCGGTGACATCGCCGCCTACGACCTCGGCTCGCTGCTCTCCGGCGGCGGCTCGGTCCCCACCCCCAACACCGCCGCCGCCTGGGCCAAGATGGTCGACGCCTACCAGCTGCGCGCCCAGGCCACCCGCTTCCAGATCCCGCTGATCTACGGCGTGGACGCGGTGCACGGCCACAACAACGTCATCGGCGCGACGATCATGCCGCACAACATCGGCATCGGCGCGGGCCGCGATCCGAAGAGCGCCGAGAGAACGGGCGCGATCACCGCGAAGGAAGTCCGCTCCACCGGCGTCCCGTGGGACTTCGCCCCCTGCGTCTGCGTCACCCGCGACGACCGCTGGGGCCGCTCCTACGAGGCGTTCGGTGAGGATCCGGCCCTGGTCGAGGCCATGGAGACGGTCATCCAGGGCATGCAGGGCGCCCCCTCCGGCAAGGACCTGCACCGCAACGACAAGGTGCTCGGCAGCGCGAAGCACTTCGTCGGCGACGGCGGCACCGAGTACGGCTCCGCCACCACCGGCTCGTACACGATCGACCAGGGCATCACCAAGGTCACCCGCCAGGAGCTGGAGGCAGTACATCTGTCGCCGTTCGCGGAGTCGGTCAAGCGGGGCGTGGGCACGATCATGCCCTCGTACTCCTCGCTCGACATCCTGGGCGACGACCAGGGCCCGGTGAAGATGCACGCCAACGCCGAGATGATCAACGGCGTCCTCAAGGACCGCATGGGCTTCGAGGGCTTCGTCATCAGCGACTGGCAGGCCATCGACCAGATCCCCGGCGACTACCCGAGCGACGTGCGTACGTCGGTCAACGCCGGACTCGACATGATCATGGTCCCGACCGCGTACCAGGAGTTCACCAAGACGCTCATGGAGGAGGTCGCGGCGGGCCGGATCAGCCAGGCCCGGATCGACGACGCGGTCTCCCGCATCCTCACCCAGAAGTTCCGCCTCGGCCTCTTCGAGAAGCCGTACGCGGATACCACGCACCTGTCGAAGGTCGGCTCGGCCGAGCACCGCGCGGTGGCCCGTGAGGCGGTCGCGAAGTCGCAGGTGCTGCTGAAGAACGAGGGAGCGGTCCTTCCGCTCAAGCCGAACCAGAAGGTGTACGTCGCCGGGTCCAACGCCGACGACATCGGCAACCAGGCCGGCGGCTGGACGATCAGCTGGCAGGGATCGTCCGGCAAGACCACCCCGGGCACGACGATCCTGGAGGGCATGAAGAAGGCGGCGGAGACTCCCGAGTCCGTCACCTACTCCAAGGACGCCTCGGCCGCCACGGACGGTCACGACGTGGGTGTCGTGGTCGTCGGCGAGACCCCGTACGCCGAAGGCATCGGTGACGTCGGCAACGGCCACGACCTGGAGCTGACGGCCGCCGACGAGGCCGCCGTCGACAAGGTCTGCGCGGCCATGAAGTGCGCGGTCCTCATCGTCTCGGGCCGCCCGCAGCTCATCGGCGACCAGCTCGGCAAGATCAACGCACTGGTGGCCTCGTGGCTCCCGGGCTCCGAGGGCGACGGCGTGGCCGACGTGCTCTACGGCAAGCGCGCCTTCACCGGACAGCTGCCGGTGACCTGGCCGAAGTCGGAGGCGCAGCTCCCGATCAACGTCGGGGACACGGCGTACGACCCGCAGTTCCCGTACGGCTGGGGCCTGACCACCCTGACCAAGCCCCCGGCCGGCGGCGAGCTGACCCTGGCCGCCCTCGCCGTCGCCGCGCAGGTCGCGGAGAAGGCGAAGCTGGGGAGGACCCCGGCGGGCAAGGCGATCGTGGACCAGGCCCGGCTGCTGGTCCAGCAGAAGATCAACGGAAAGTTCGGTCAGAGCGTCTCCAAGCCGTTCGCGGAGGCGGACCACCTGCTGCTGAAGGGTGACCTGACGGGCGCGGTGGCCAAGCTGCGAACGGCGTACAAGGCCGCCTAGCGATCCGGTGCTCCAGGCGGGCGACGGCGTTCGTCGCCCGCCTGGAGTAGCGTTAAGTATGAGGAAAAGGCTCTTCCCCACGCTGTTGGCGGGCCTGCTGCTCATCATCGCAGCGGCTGCACTCGCCCTGACCTCCCCTGCGTCGGCCGCCCCCGCGGCGACGATCACCGACGCCGCCCAGGCCCTGCGCGAGGACCCGGTCTATGTGGACCCGGCAGCCCGCGATCAGCTCTCCGTCGCTGACGAGAAGGCCCTGGAAGCCACCATCGAGAACGCGGACAAGCCGGTCTTCGTCGCCGTCCTGCCCGACACCGAGGCCTTCCCCGAGGAGGGCCTCCTCCGGGCCCTGCGCAACGACACCGGCATCACCGGCGTCTACGCCGTACGCCTGGGCGACGGCTTCAACGCGGGCGCGGACCCACAGGTCATGCCCACGAGGGCGGTCGAGAACCTGACCGCCTCCGTGGAGAACCCGGCCACCGACACCGACGCACCGGCCCAGCTCAACGCCTTCGTCGACCGGGCCGTCGAACAGGCCCGGGGCACCGCCCCCGCCTCCTGGTCCGGCGGCTCGGGCACGGCCGACGACCCCGGCGCCCCGGTCTCCGGCCTGATCACGCTCGGAGCCCTGGTGGCGGCGGGCGGCGCGGGAGCGTACGCGATCTCCCGCCGCAACAAGCAGCGGAAGGCGGAGGAGGAGCGAGCGGCCCTCGACAAGCTGCGGGTCGTGGTGGACGAGGACATCACCGCGTACGGCGAGACCCTGGAACGCCTGGACTTCCACCCCGCCGAACCGGGCGCCGACGACACCATGCGCGGCGACTACGAACGCGCCCTGGACTCCTACGAGAGCGCCAAGACGAAGATGGCCGAGGCCGAGCACCCCTCGGACGTCCGCGGGGTCACCCAGTCCCTGGAGGACGGCCGCTACTCCCTCGCGGTCCTGGAGGCCCGCCGCACGGGGGCGGAGATCCCGGCCCGCCGCCCACCGTGCTTCTTCGACCCACGCCACGGCCCCGCGGTCACCGACGTGCTGTGGACCCCTTCGGGCGGCGCGTCCCGCGAGGTCCCGGTCTGCGGCGCCGACGAGATCCGGCTGACCCGGGGCGAGGACCCCATGAGCCGGACGGTCGACGTCGGCGACGGCAACCGTCGCCCGTACTGGGAGGCGGGCCCGGCCTACGGCCCCTGGGCCGGCGGCTACTTCGGCGGCGGTCTGCTCCCCGGCCTGCTGGTCGGCACGATGCTCGGCTCCATGCTCGCCACTCCGGCGTACGCCTCCGAGTACGGCGGCGGTGACTTCGGCGGCGGTGCGGGCGGGGAATGGGGCGGCGGCGACTTCTCCGGCTCCGACTTCGACTCCTCAGGCTTCGGCGGGGGAGGCGGCTTCGGCGACGGCGGAGGGTTCGGCGGCGGCGGTTTCGACGGAGGCGGCTTCTAGCGTCCCGCGAGCCTGGAGCCGTTACCGAACCGCCCACCAGACGAGCACGCCGGCCAGGACGATCAACAGACACAGCACCGCGTTGGTCCGCTTGTAGTCGACGAGGACGGCGGCGAACTCGCGGAGAGTGGCGTTGGGCCAGAAGTAGGCGGCGGTGGGCGAGCCCACGACCTGCCCCCGGATCTGCACCCGGCGGGCGGTGAGGGCGGCGCGGAAGGCGTGGTAGTTGTTCGTGACGACGACGCACCGGTAGTCGGGCTTCGCGTCCTCCATGATCGCCTTACTGAACCGCAGGTTCTCCTCGGTCGACGTCGACCGGTCCTCCCGCCGGATCAGATGGGCCGGAAACCCCTCGGCCACCAGGTGGTCGGCCATGGCGTGGGACTCCGGAAGCTCCTCGTCCGGCCCCTGCCCGCCCGACGTGATGAGCACGGGGGAGCCCCCGCGCCTGGCGAGCCGCGCGTGCACGTCCTGCCCTCGCTTCAGCCGGCTCGCGAGGAGAGGCGGCACAGTGGTGCCGCCGATGAGCCCGGACCCCAGCACGACCACGAAGTCGGCCTTGCGGCGCACACGCAGCCGCCCGTAGAGGAACGCGTAGCAGACGAAGCACAGGAACAGGAACGAGAAGTAGAGCGCCAGCCCACCAGCGGCGGCCGCCACCCCGATCAGCACCGGATTCCGCACGCTCACGGCGGCGGCCAGCAGCGCGACGACCCCGACGATGGCGAGGGCGGCGGCCAGCGAGAGCAGGTTGGACGGACTCCTGCCCTCCTTGCGCAGCATCCGTACGCCGTTGACGGACAGGAAGTAGGTCAGCAGGAGGACGGCCACCGCCCCCAGCACGAGCAACGACCAGCCGGCGACCGCGCCCGAGGTGGACTCGGACCGGATGAGCTCGTAGAGCCAGGCGGCCAGGGCGCAGAGCACGGCGAGCCCCAGAACGACGGCGTTGCTGAACTTCCTGCGGTCGTGCAGCACGCTCACGCAGAAGACGAGGAAGAGGAGCGCCGCGGGGGCGTAGACCGACATGCGCACAGGGTAGGGGGCGGGGTCCGGGCGGCCGACGGCGAGGTGGGCCCCGGCAGCGGCCGGGGAACGGCCGCTGTGCCAGGCTGCGGCCCATGGGGTGGACATGCAAACTGCACGGGGGCGTCGCAGCCGGGCTGGGCGCAGTGGTCCTGGCGCTGGCCGCACTCACGTGGGTGCCGGGGACCTTGCCGTTGTTCGAGCCGCGGTGGGTGGTTCCGGCGGCGTTCTCGTCGGCCTTCCTGATGGGGATGTCGGCGTTCGTACGCGTCCTCCTGACGAGGTCGCACATGAGCGGACTGCGGCAGGCGTTCCGGTGTCTTCCCGGCAGGGTACAGGCGGGACTTGCGGCCCTGGCCGCGGTGGGTGCCCTCCTGGTTTCCGGCACAGCGGTGGAAGATTCGAGAGACGTCGAGGTGAGGGACGGCAGGTACGTCGCCTACGACGCGCATGAGCACCGCATGGTCGAGGTCGCGAAGAGCGAGTACCTGGCACTGCTGCCGAGTAGCCGCCGGATATTCCTCGCGGTACCGGGCGTGTTCCTCGTCGTCGCCTCCTGCGCGGTGCTGGCCGCGGGTGAGGTGCGCCGGGCCGACCGCAGTCAGGCGGGTGCCGGGAACCGCCACGGCTGACGGCGCGGGAATTCAGGGCGTGCCCTTTCCAGGCGTTGAGCCGTTGAACCCGGCATGAAGAAGCGAAGCGTTCTCGCCGCCGTCACCCTCGCCACCGGAGCGGTCATCGCCGCCATCGCCCCGCACCCCGGAGGCGGGGACACCGCCCACGCGGCCGAGCCGCCCATCAGCCTGGGCGCGCTGGACAACGTCAGCGAACTCGGTGCGCTGGTCGACGGAGCGGCGGAGACGACCTCCTCCACCGCGGGCACGGTGACCACCACCCTCTCCGACGCCCGGTTCAGCTGAACCGACAGACAGACAACAGGGCGGCCCACCGGGAAGATCCGGTGGGCCGCCTTTCGCATGCCCGGCTTCCCCTCCCGACCGAACCGGGCACGGACGGTCGGGCCCGGCAGGCTGGTCCCTTCCTACGGTGAACGGGAAAGGAAGGCGGGACAGGGTTGCTGGAACGACTGAACGAGGCCATGGAGCACATCGAGTCCCATCTCGGTGCGCGCATCGAGGCCGCAGAGCTGGCGCGCATCGCGATGACCTCGGAGTACCACTTCCGCCGGATGTTCTCCGCGCTGGCAGGCGTTCCGCTGGCGGAGTACATCCGCCGTCGCCGTATGACGCTCGCGGGCGCCGAGGTGCTCGGCGCCCCGGACCGGAGCCTGCTGGACGTGGCCGTGCGGTACGGCTACGACACGGGAGAGGGCTTCGCCCGCGCCTTCCGTGCGGTGCACGGCATCGGGCCGGGTGAGGCTCGGCGGAGCGGTGCGGTTCTGCGGTCCCAGCAACGCCTGACCTTCCGGCTCGTCGTCGAAGGGAGCATGGCCATGCGCTACAGGCTGGTGGAGAAGGAGGAGTTCCGTGTGGTGGGGAGGAAGGCACGCGTACCGCTGATCCACGAGGGGCCGAATCAGGCCATCGCGGAGTTCATCCGTGGCATCGGCCCAAGGGAGTTGAACCGCATCGCGGCCCTCTCCGACCAGGAGCCGGCCGGGCTGGTGGGGGTGAGTGACCAGCTCGACCCGAGCCGGGCGGAGGGCACTGAACTGGACTACTACCACGGGGTGGTGACGAGGCGGCAGGAGCTTCCGGCAGACCTGGACTCGCTCACCGTACCGGCCGGTTCGTGGGCGGTGTTCGAAAGCGAGGGCCCGTTCCCGCAGGCCCTCCAGTACCTCTGGCGGGACGTGTTCACCCAGTGGTTCCCCTCGAACCCGTACGCCTCCCGGCCCGGCCCGGAGATCCTGCGGGTGCGGCTGCGCGAGAAGGGGAAGCGGGCGGAGGCGGAGCTGTGGATCCCGGTGGAACGGACGGACCATCGGCCGAGCCGATAGGGGGCAAGACGCCGGTTGACGGCCAGGGGCGTATGCGATGCCTGCGTGGTCCTCACCCATCGTGCGGGCGCGCCTGGCTCGGCCGAGCCAGGCGTGTACGAGCTGCGGCCGCGCTACTGACACCGCCCGCGCAGACGTGAACCGCCCCGCTCTCGGCCTGGCTGTCGGCCGGGAGCGGGGCGGGTCCGGCTGCTCAGAGGGCGGTGCTGCTGCCGTGGATGAAGACGTTCCAGGTGGCGGGCTCGACGGTGAGGACGGGTCCGTCGGTCACCTGGAGTCGCGGATGTGTACGGCGGCGGGGTGGGCGGCGACTTCGACGCAGGTTCCGCCGTCACCGTTGCGACGAGGACGGCCGCGGGCTGCTGCTGGTCGGGGCATTGGCGGACGAGTGGGGGGCCGCTGAGCGGAACCCCGGCAAGACCGTGTGGTGCCAGTCCGGTCTCGGGTGATCCTTGCCATTCCGGCAAGTCCATTTGTCGTTCCCACTGGCCTGCGCGCACTATCTCCATCAACTGGAGGTGGTCCGCATGACCGACATGAAGCAGCAGCGGTACGACGTGGTGATCGTGGGAGGCGGGGCGGCCGGCCTGAGCGGGGCGCTGGCTCTGGCGCGGGCCCGGCGGTCGGTGCTGGTGATCGATGCGGGAGAGCCCCGCAACGCTCCCGCGTCCCATGTGCACAACTACCTGGGCCGCGAGTCGACCCCGCCCGGGGAGCTCCTGGCGATCGGCCGGGGCGAGGTGGCCGGGTACGGCGGGGAGACCGTCGAGGGCCGGGTGGCCTCGGCCGAGCAGTTGCCGGGGGAGAAGGGCGGCTTCCGGGTGGTGATGGAGGGCGGCTCCACCGTCGAGGCGCGCAGGCTCCTGGTGACCACGGGGTTGGTGGACGAGCTGCCGCCCCTGCCGGGGCTGGCCGAGCGCTGGGGACGCGAGGTGCTGCACTGCCCGTACTGCCACGGGCGCGAGGTGGCGGACCGCCCGATCGGGGTGCTGTCCACCGGCCCCCTCGCCGTACATCAGGCGCTGATGTGGCGGCAGTGGAGCGACGACGTCACACTCTTCCGCCACACGGGCCCGGAGCCGACGGACGAGGAGTACGAACAGCTCGCCGCGCGCGGGGTGGCCGTGGTGGACGGCGAGGTGTCCGGCCTGGAGGTCGCGGACGACCGCCTCACCGGCGTACGCCTGGCGGGCGGCCGGGTGATTGCGCGCGAGGCCCTCGTGATCCAGGCTCGCTTCACCGCCCGCTCGGCCGTACTCGAATCGCTGGGTCTGGTCCCGGTCGCGCAGGAGATGGGCGGTGAGGTGATCGGCACGTACATCCCCACCGACCCGGTCGGCGCGACGGAGGTCCCCGGTGTCTGGGCGGCGGGCAACGTCACCCGCCTCACCGAACAGGTCATCGGTGCCGCCGCTGCCGGGCTCATGGCGGCGGGCGCGATCAACGGCGATCTGATCGCCGAGGACACCCGTACAGCGGTGGAGGCTCGGCGGCGCGGCTGAGGACGAGCGCCACTTCGGCCCTCTTCCCGTTCCGCAGGGCTGTCGCCGCCCAGATGCCCGCCAGCGCCAGCGCGGCCGCCGCCATCGCGGCCAGCTCCGGTGTCTCCGGGCGCCAGCCCAGGGAAAGGCGCGTGCCTATGACGAGGAGGAGGACAACGATCGTGCCCGGGGAGGGGACCGGCACCCTGGCCGCCGCGGCCCGCAGGACGGCGGCGGTGGCCAGGCCGGTGACGGCCCAGGTGCCGACGTACGTCCAGGGCGACCCCGGGGCGGCGGCGAGCAGCCCGTAGTCGTCGGGGCCCAGGCGGAACAGTGAGCCGGCCCAGCCCATACCCACCCCGAGGGCGGCGACGCCCACCGCCCACAGGGCGTGGCGCCACAACGGGCCGGGCCGAACGGTCGCTTCGTCGTCCGCGGGGTCGCCCGGATCGGACGGATCAAGGAAATCGATCACGTCCGTACAGACGCGTGGAGGGGACCGGGCGTTGCGTCGGACGGGCTCGTGAACCGGCGGCGGGCCTCCTCGATGTGGCCGAGGTGCTCCTGGGTCCAGTCGCACATGAGGTGGACCGTGCCTCGCAGGCCCTGGCCCGGCTCGGTGAGGGTGTACTCGACCTTCGGCGGCACGGTGGCGTACGCGGTCCTCTCGGCCAGGCCGTTGCGCTCCAGCATGCGCAGGTTCTGGGTGAGCATCTTGTGGCTGATGCCGTCGACCTCCTTGAGCACCTCGCTGAAGCGCCGGGTGCGGTCACCGAGGGCTTCGATGATCAGGAGTGCCCACTTGTTGGCGACGTCCGAGAAGATCTCCCGCGCCAGTGAGTCCGCGCGCCGGAGGTCCGCGTCGTCGGGCGAGCCGCTGAACTGCTTGGTCACCGTGAGGTTCCTCCGTTACCGAAAAGTGCGTTCTTCCACGTCAGCGCTGACTCTCCTACGGTTTGTGAGTAACCACAAGTGACCGAGAGGTCTACACGAGGAGGCACGGAACATGGCCATCACTCTGCTGGATCCCGAGGGGCTGCCCAAGGTCGGTGTGTACCGGCAGGTCGCCGTGGCGACGGGCTCGAAGCTCGTCTTCGTCGCCGGGCAGGTCGCCTGGGACGCGGACGGCACCACGGTCGGTGAGGGCGACCTCGCCGCGCAGGTGGAGCAGTGCTACCTCAACATCGGCACCGCCCTGGCCGGGGCCGGGGGTTCCTTCGACGACGTGGTGAAGCTGACGGTGTACGTCGTCGGCTGGACGCCCGACAGGATGCCGCAGCTCCTGAAGGGTGCGGCCCGGGCGGCGGAGAAGCTGGGCGTCACCCCGGTCCCGCCGGGCACGCTGGTGGGTGTCGCGGCACTGGACGTACCGGAGCACCTGGTCGAGATCGAGGCGACGGCGGTCCTGGACTGAGCCGGCCCAGGGCCCCGGCCTCCTCCCGCACCGGCCCCCGTCCCCCTGCCCGTCCCCCGCGACGCGTCCCGGCGAATGACGGAGCCCTGGAGTGAGGACCGTGCCCGGCCGATGTGTGAGCTTCCGCTACGGGGATACGCGGAGGAGGCCGGGCGCCACAGGGGCGCCGGTACGTCGGCAACGTAAAGGGAGACTTTCGTGAGCATCATCGCCTGGATCCTCATCGGCCTGTTCGCGGGACTCATCGCCAAGGCGCTGACTCCGGGCAAGGACCCCGGGGGCTGCCTCCTCACGATGGTGATCGGCATCGTGGGCGGCCTGCTGGGCGGCTGGCTGGGCAAGGTGATCTTCGGTGTCGACTCGATCGACGGATTCTTCAGCCTGTCGACGTGGATCGCCGCCATCGTCGGCTCGGTGATCGTCCTGCTCCTCTACCGTCTGGTCGCGGGCCAGCGGTCCCGCTGACGCGCCCCGGAGGCCCGGCGAGGCTCCTTCCCCCACGGGTCGATCAGGCGTGGTCTGTCTGCAGGGGCACAAGGTCAGCAGGGCGGCCGCAGCAAGAGCCGTCGCCGACACGTCTGCGGAAGACGGACAAGAGGGAGCGAAGGCCAGGCGGGCACCATGGTCCGCGAGGTCCTGGACGACGTGGCGCGGGACCGGCTGGTGGACGACATCGTCGGCCACCTGCTGAACGGTGGGACCGAGCCGGTGCTCCAGCGCGCCTTCCAGTCGTGGCCGAACGTCGGCAGCATGCTCGGCAAGCGCGTCGAGCAGGGCGTACGCGCGACGGCCGGCGAGAAGGACCCGAAGGCGGCGGAGCAGGGCAACCCGGCCCGCTCGTCGACGCAGCACAAGGCCTGAGGCGACGCCCGTTCTCAGGGCTACGGCAGGCCCCCTTCCCCGCTGTCGGCGGGGGTGGGGGCCTGCCGTGTGCCGTGCGCTACCGCGCTCAGGCGGCCGGGTGATGCGCGGTGAGTTCGATGGTCAGGCCGGTTTCCAGGGCGCGGGCCAGGCGCCGCAGGAGGGGATGGCCGGCATGGTTCCACCGCCCTCGATCCGGGAGATCTGTGGCTGCTTCATGCCGCAGCGTTCGGCGGGTTCAGCCTGCGACAGGCCGAGCGCGGTGCGGCGTCCGTAGACGAGCTGGAGACGAGCTGGCCGAGATCCGCGGGCCAGCTCGGCCTCTCGTACAGCCGGCCGTACTCAGGGGTCTCCTCGACGGCTTCACCGAGGAGCGCACGGTGGCGGCGAGTCTTCCACTCGGCGTGGTTCGTCGCAGTCCCTCCTTGACGGGCCGACCGCAGAGCCTCGCCGAGGGTCCGCCGCCCCCTCCCACGTCTCCGGCGCCCACACCCCCGACCGGCGCAGCGCGTTCGGGCAGTGGCGGAAGATCTCGTCGATCTCGACGACCAGGGCGAGCTTCGGGCGCTCGCCCTTCAGCGTCATCGCGTCGAAGAACGGTGCCTCCGTCAGGATGCGGGCGCGGCCGTTGACGCGGAGGACGTCCACCGCGGGTGCGGCGGTGCGGGGTCGGACCGGCGCTGTTAGGGTGACCTTACTTTGGGGCCCCTGCCCTGCCTTCTCCGGGGTGCCCGGGTGCGGACGGCCGCGCGCCGGGGCGCCCCCTGCCCGAAGGCGCCGATGAGCAAGGGTGAGAGACCGTGCACAACCGCATTCCGGCGGCCGTCGGACCGGTGGCGAGGCCGTGAGCGGCTCGACCCTCCTGGCGAAGGGGAAACCGGCGGGCGGCGGCGAGGAAGCACGGGTCAGGCGCAGTCGGCCCGTCCTCGTCCTCGGGCTCCTGGTCGCCCTCGGTGTGCTGGTCCTCGTCACCGTGGCGAGCCTCGCCATCGGCTCCGGGGACGTGCCGTTCCGCGATCTGCTGCCCGGCGTCTTCGACCCCGACCTCACCGTCAAGGGCCAGCTCGTCATCCAGGAGGTCCGCATCCCGCGCACCGTCGCCGGGCTGCTCGCCGGTGCGGCGCTCGGGCTCGCGGGAACCGTCATGCAGGGCGTCGCCCGTAACCCCCTCGCCGACCCTCAGCTCCTCGGCATCAACGCGGGTGCGTCCGTCGCCGTCGTCTGCTCGATCACGCTGCTCGGGTTCACCGTCGCCACCCAGTTCGTCTGGTTCGGCTTCCTCGGCGCGCTCCTCGCAGCCCTCCTCGTGTACGGGGTCGGCTCGCTCGGCCGTGAGGGCGCAACCCCGGTCAAGCTGGCGCTCGCGGGCGCCGCGACCAGTGCCGTCCTCACCTCGATCACCAGCGCGATCCTGCTCCAGGACCGGGGGAGCTACGACCAGTTCCGGTTCTGGCAGCTCGGGGCCCTGACCGCGCGTAGCTCCGAGGTGCTCTGGCAGGTCTCCCCGTTCATCCTCATCGGGGCCGTACTCGCCCTCGGCCTCGGGCCGCAGCTCAACGCCCTCTCCCTCGGCGACGACCTCGCGCGCGGCCTCGGCCAGCGGGTCGGTGCGGCGCGGATGGTCTCGGCCCTCGCCGTGGTGGTGCTCTGCGGCGCCGCCACCGTGGTCGCCGGGCCCATCGGCTTCGTCGGCCTCGCCGTACCGCACGCCGCCCGCCTGATCACCGGGCCCGACTACCGCTGGGTGCTGCCGTACAGCATGGTGCTCGCCCCGATCATGCTGCTCGTCGCCGACATCATCGGCCGCGTGATCGCCCCGCCCGGAGAGGTGCAGGTCGGCGTGATCACCGCCGCGATCGGCTGCGTCCCCTTCATCTGGCTGGTCCGGCGCAGGAAGTTGGTGGAACTGTGAGCGCCCCTCCGGCCAGCAAGGAAGCCACAGCGGACCGGCTCGCCGACGCCGTACGGCAGGTCTCCGCCGTACGCGGACGCGGGCGCCGGCGGTCCGTCACCGTCGCGGCGGGCCTGTTCGTCGCCCTGGTTGCCGCGTTCGGCGTCTCGCTCAGCGTCGGCGACATGGTCATGCCGATCGGGAAGGTCGTCGAGACGCTCCTCGGAGGCGGCGACGGCGGCTCGCAGTTCGTCGTCCTGGAGCTGCGGCTGCCCCGCGCCCTCCTCGCGGTCCTCGTCGGTGCCGCGTTCGGGCTCTCCGGAGGCGTCTTCCAGACCGTGCTGCGCAACCCCCTCGCCAGCCCGGACCTCATCGGCATCAGCGCCGGAGCGAGTGCCGTCGCCGTCACCGCCGCGTTGGTGTACCAGGTCAGCGGGCTCGCCCTCTCCGCGAGTGCGCTGGCCGGTTCGGTCGCCGCCGGGACCGCGATCTACGTGCTCGCCTGGCGGCAAGGCGTCGCCGGACAGCGCCTGGTCCTCGTCGGGATCGGCGTCGGCACGGGGCTCTCCAGCGTGGTCTGGTACGTGATGGCCCGCTCCGACGTCACCGACGCGCAGGAGGCCTTCCGCTGGCTGGCGGGCAGCCTCAACGGCCGCTCCTGGGACCAGTTCTGGCCGATGTCCGGGGCGCTCGCCCTCCTCGTCCCGCTCACCGCCGTCGCCGCGCACGCCCTGCGGCCCCTCCAGCTCGGGGACGACGCCGCCGCCGGACTCGGTACGAAGGTGGAGCCGAGCCGGCTCGCCCTGCTCGGGTGCGCCACGGCCCTGGCGGGGGTCGCCACGGCGGCCGCCGGGCCCGTCGGGTTCGTGGCCTTCGTCGCCGCGCCGATCGCCCGCCGCCTGGTCCCGGGCCGGGGAGCCGCCCTGCCCCACGCGGCCCTGAGCGGCGCGCTGCTGGTCCTCGTCGCCGACTTCGCGGCCCAGCACATGCTGCCCTCCGTCCAGCTGCCGGTGGGCGTGGTCACCAGCATCATCGGCGCGCCGTACCTGCTCCTGCTCCTGGCCCGCGCCAACCGCGTCGGCAGCGGGGGATGACATGTCGGTTCTCCGAGACGGTTCGGTTCTCCGAGACGGTTCGGTTCTTCGAGACGACGACAACGAAAGGCGTGGCCCGGTCGTGGCTGAGCACACTCTGGAAGCCCGGGACGTCCGGCTCGGCTACGGCGACCGGGAGATCGTCCCCGGGCTGAGCGTGACCGTCCCGCCCGGACGGATCACCGTCATCGTCGGCCCCAACGCCTGCGGCAAATCGACCCTCCTGCGCGCGATGGCCCGGCTGCTCGCGCCCTCCGCCGGGGCGGTGCTCCTCAACGGCCGGTCCATCCAGGAGATGCCGACCAGGGAGGTCGCCGCCGTTCTCGGCATCCTCCCGCAGAGCCCCACGGCGCCCGAGGGCATCACCGTCTCCGACCTGGTCGGCCGCGGTCGCTACCCGCACCAGGGCTGGTTCCGGCGCTGGGGCGCCGAGGACGACGAGGCGGTCGCGCACGCGCTGCTCTCCACCGACGTCCTGGAGCTGGCCGACCGGCCGGTGGACGAGCTCTCGGGCGGGCAGCGCCAGCGGGTGTGGATAGCGATGGCGCTGGCGCAGCGTACGGACATCCTGCTGCTCGACGAGCCGACGACGTTCCTGGACGCCAGCCACCAGCTCGACGTCCTCGACCTGCTCACCGACCTCAACCGCGAGCGCGGCGTCACGATGGTGGCCGTCCTGCACGACCTGAACCTGGCCTGCCGGTACGCGGACCACATGATCGCCATGAAGGCCGGCCGGATCCTGGCGGAGGGGCGGCCCGTCGACATCGTGACGGAAGAGCTGGTCGGCGAGGTCTTCGGGATGCGCTGCTCGGTGATCGAGGACCCGGCGTCGGCCACCCCGATGGTGGTGCCGCTGGGGCGCCACCACGTGAAGGACCCGGCGGCCTGACCTCCGTACGCGCTCGGAGGAGCCCACCCCATGGCACCGTTGTCATTAGGTGAGGCTAACCTAAAGGGCATGAACCCCTCCGCTTCCCGGCGCCCCCGCCGCACCCCCGTCCTGATGGCCGGTGCCGTCGCCGCCCTCCTCGTCGGCGTCTCCGCCTGCGGTACGTCGGACGACTCCTCCGACAGGTCCGGCTCCGCCCCCTCCGCCGCCTCCGAGGGCGCCTTCCCCGCCAAGGTCGCGACGAAGTTCGGCGAGGTCACCGTCGACGAGCAGCCCAAGCGGATCGTCGCGCTCGGCTGGGGCGACGCCGAGACCGTGCTCGCGCTCGGCGGCCAGCCGGTCGGGGCGAGCGACTGGCTGCCGTTCGGCGGCGAGGGCGTCGGCCCGTGGGCGAAGGGCATGTACGACAAGGCCCCCGAGCTCATCGGCACGATGGAGCCGGAGTTCGAGAAGATCGCCTCCCTCCAGCCGGACCTCATCCTGGACACCAAGTCCAGCGGTGACCAGACCCGGTACGACACCCTGAAGAAGATCGCCCCGACCGTCGGCGTGCCCAAGGACGGCGACCAGTACAAGATCTCGTGGGAGCAGCAGACCACGATGATCGCCGCCGCGATGGGCGTGCCCGAGAAGGGCAAGGAGCTGATCGCGGAGACCGAGAAGAAGTTCGAGGCGGCGGCGAAGGCGCACCCCGAGTTCAAGGACGCCATGATCGTGCTCGGCTCGCGCACCTCCGAGGGCTACGGCGCGTACGTCGGCGGCACGGGCCGGGTCGACTTCGTCGAGCGCCTCGGCTTCACGAACAGCCCGGCTGTCGAGGCCAAGGCCGGCGAGGGCTTCTCCGTCTCCATCTCCAAGGAGAACCTCGAACTCCTGGACGCCGACCTGACGGTGATGACCCCCATCGGCATCCCCGCCACGGACATCAGCAACGACCCGCTCTACAAGGCGGTCCCGTCGGTGAAGGCCGGCAACTCCCTGATCTTCGACGACCAGATCATCTCGCAGGCGTTCGCCACGGACTCCGTGCTCTCCGTCTCGTACGCCCTGGAGAAGGTCGTGCCGCTCTTCGCGGAGAAGGTCAAGAAGTAACCCCCGTACGCCCGTAGTCGTACGTACGCGCACCTACGACAGCGCGCCCCGCACCCGTGACCTCCCGGGTGCGGGGCGCGCTGCCTTGTGCGTACGGCCTTCCGCGTACGGCCCCGAATCAGCCGGCGGGGGCCAGCGCGTACCCCCACCACACGCCGTGCTCGCGGGCCAGCTGGACGCGGAGGTGCTTGCCGTCGGCCAGGGCCAGATCGGCCTGCGAGGTGCCTCCGCCGGGCGCCTTGAGCCGCTGGGGCAGTGACCGTGCGTCCTCCACCCCGGCCACCTTCGCGGTGACCTTCCCGGCCGCCGCCGACGCGGCGAGCGGACGCAGGAAGTCCGAGGACTCCCGCGTCGCACCGGACCCGTCCGGATAGCCGTCGGCGAGGGCGTCGACGCCCGCCCGGCCACCCGAAGGTGCCGAACCGCCCGTGCGGTGATGCGTTGTGCCGCCGCGGTCAGGCGTGCGCGTCACACCTGCGGCGCGGCCGCCTTGATCGCGGAGATGTCGAAGTGCAGCTTGACCTTGTCGCTGACCATGACCCCGCCGGTCTCCAGCGCCGCGTTCCAGGTCAGGCCCCAGTCGGAGCGCAGGATGTCCGCGCTGCCCTCGAAGCCGACGCGCTCGTTGCCGTAGACGTCGGTGGCGGAGCCGTTGAACTCCAGGTCGATGGAGAGCGGGCGCGTGACGTCCTTGATGGTCAGGTCGCCGGTGACCCGGTACGCCTCGCCGCCGAGCTGCTCGGCGCGCGTCGAGCGGAACGTCATCAGGGGGAACTTCTCGGCGTCGAAGAAGTCGCCGCTGACCAGGTGGCCGTCGCGGTCGGCGATGCCGGTGTCGACGCTCGCGATCTTCACGTCGATGGCGGCGGAGGAGTTCGCCGGGTCGGTGCCGTCCAGGGTCAGGGTGCCCTCGTGCTCACCGAAGGAGCCGCGCACGTTGGTGACCATCGCGTGCCGCACGGTGAAGCCGATGCTGCTGTGGGCCGGGTCGATGGTGTAGGCGCCGGTCAGGGCGGCCAGTGCCGGGTCCACCGCGGGGGCCTCGGCGGTGGTGGTCGGGGTGGCGGCGGTCGACTTGCGGGTGAACAGAGCCATGGCTCCTCCTCGGGGGACGTGTGCGAGCGGTGCTGCCCGGGGGTGGGGCAGATGTAGCAGCGGCGTCGTCGGTGTTGTTTAACCTTCAACGAGATTGACTCTAACTCCATCTTGTTCAAGTTTCAACCTTTCCTCGAGCCGAAGGGGCGCCGCCCGGTTTCGCCCTCCGGCGGACGCGCGTAGAACTCGGGCACCATCTCCCTGCCCGGCGTGCGCGGACCCGCCCCGTACGCCCTCTGTTTTGTCATGAGCAGGAGGAAAATCCCCCATGGTGAACCGCCCACGACTCCGCTCCGCCCTCACCGCCCTGGCCCTCGTCCTCGGCGCCCTCTTCGTCCCCGGCGTCGGCGCCCTCGGCAGCGGCGCCACCGAGGCGCACGCCGTGACCAAGCTGACCCACGCACAGGCCACCTCCCGGTTCAGCTCCTCCGGGATCACCTGGTCGTCGTCAGGCAACTGCTCCAACCGCAACGTCGCCACCTGCACATCGTTCGACCAGCTCAACCTGGAGACCGCCCAGGGCGCCCAGACGCTCAGGAGCGCCACCGGCTGTGCGCTCAGGATCACCGGCGGTACGGAGACCGGGCACGCCGGCGGCACGTACTCGCACTGGAACGGCTACAAGCTCGACTTCGCCAAGAGCACCTGCCTGAACAACTACGTCACCGGCGTCTTCACCTACATCGGCGTACGCGGCGACGGCGCCCGCCAGTACCGGTCCGGCTCCGGCAACATCTACGCCGACGAGGGCAACCACTGGGACGTGACCTACTACAACTGCGGCGGCTGCTGACCCTCCCGCACGGGCCGACGGTGATCAGTCGACCGGCTCCACCGTCGGCCCCTCCCGCTCCAGCAGGTCCCGGGCGAACTGCTCCCACTGCGCGTACCGGTCCGGGTGCGCGGACCGCTGCACCGCCTGGCACGCCCTGCCCGGCTCCATCGACTCCCAGCCCTTGATCTGGAGCAGCCCCGGGTTGCTGGTCGGCGACGGCAGCCCGTAGAAGGACTTCGACGCGGTCGGGACGTGGGTGATCTGCTGCGGGGTGCCCCAGCCCATGCTCGGGCGCTGCTGGAAGATCCCGAGCGAGTCGTGGTCCACCGGAGTTGTGTAGTTGACGAACTTGGACTCCTGCATGGCTGTCATCAGGGCGATCACCTGGCCCTGTTCCGGGATGTCCGCCCCCTTCCCGACGCCGATGACCGTACGCGCGTGCGCGAGCTGTTCCGGGCCGAGGTCCGACGGGTCGGCGAAGGCCGCGCGCAGTTCGCTGTCCGGGGCCGCCTTGAGGAGGTGGGCCGTCGCGGGGTCCACCAGGCCGGTGGGGATGAGCCCGTAACTCTGCTGGAAGGCGCGCAGGCCCTGGGCTGCGGTGGGCGGCGGGGGTGCGGTGGCGTGGGCGGTGGCGGGGGCCGCCAGCAGGAAGGCGGCGGCGAGCGCCGCGAGCGTGCGGCGGGGGAGCCCGGTCGTGCGCCTGAGGAGGTTCTTTCGCATACGGAACGGTTCCGGGACGCCGAAAAGAAAGTCAAGGATGCCGTGAATAGTATGAATTGATGGTGTGTCGCGATTCCAGGCTGTACGGACAGGTGAGTGCCCTCCGCCGGCCGGGTCCGGCGGAGGGCACTCACCTGCTGGTCGCGACGGCCGTCAGGCCCCCACGCTCACCGTGAAGCGGCGCGGGTTCCCGTCGTGCGCCGCGCCCGACACGTCGGGCTCGCCGTCCGGGCGTACGTCGTCGTACGGGAACGCGTAGCCGATCGGGCTGTTGGCGTGGACCACGCGGGACCAGTGGTTGGTCACCGGCGTCTTGTAGTAGTCCGACACCGACGTGCCGTTCGGCTGGCTCGGGTGGCTCAGCATGATCGACCGGTTGAAGCCGGCCGCCAGCCGGGCCAGGATCGCCTTCTTGTCGTCCAAGTCGCCCGGGTTGTTGGTGAACGGGCCGTGGTTGCAGGTGAAGACGTCCTTGGACTCCGGCTTGGTGAACGTGTGGCCGCCCTCGAAGGTCAGGACGTCGCCGCTGACCCGGCCCGCCAGTGCGCCCCGGCCGCCCTGGAGGTCGATGCGCAGGTCCTCGGAGCGGTACTTCTCCCAGACCTCGTCGATCTGGGCGGTGAACAGGTCCCGGAACGGCATCTCGTCGGGCCGGTCGAAGTACGGGGCCATGATGTTCTGCGGCGAGACGACCCGCAGTACGCTGCCGTCGTCGCCCCGGGTGATCAGCTGGTCCCACGGCTGCCCGTCGGCGGCGGCCTGGGCGGTCAGGTCCGCCGCGATCCGCTCCACCGCGCCCTCGGGGTGGGGGGTCACGACGTGGGTGCCGTCGCCCTCCAGCGTGATGCCGATCGGGAGGGCGGTGATCAGGTCCACGTAGCTGATGTTGGAGTACAGCTGCTCGGTGTTGAAGGTGAACTCGGCGAACGCCCAGGTACGCCCGTAGTTCGGGTCCGTCGGCGTCGCGAAGGCGGGCTCCACCAGCGAGGGGCCCGGGTTGAGGAAGAAGTCCAGCTTGTCGTCCCGGACGAAGTAGACCCGTGCCCCGTACATCTGCGGCAGGGTCAGCACCACCGGGGCCTCGCCCGCGCCGTTGAGCGGGATCGCGCAGTCCACCGGGAGCGGGGTCTGCGGGGCGCCGGGGGAGTCGGGGCGGTAGACCTCGCCGTTCGGCCGGAGCAGCACCCAGCGGTCGGTGCCCAGCTCGTGGCCGGTGACGTACGCGTGCACCGACCCGGGCAACGACTTGTTCTCCAGGGCCAGTTCGCAGGTCGCCGGCGCTGCCGAGGCGCGCGGGCTGAGGGCGGTGCCCCAGGCGGGGTACGTCAGCGCCGCGGCCGATGCGGCGGCGCCGGTCAGGAACATTCTGCGCGAAATCACGAGGGAACTCCCGAGTGTGTGGGGGCCGCAGACGGGTCGTGGCGTGGTGGGGGAGAGACCGGACAGTGGGGGTGTCTGCGGGGGTGCGCACCACTCTTGCCAGGGGTGGAGCGGTCGTCAAGACTTATGACTGAGAGCGCTCTCAAAAACTGCGGGTCTTCACAACTCGACGCCCGCAAGCGCCACTTGCCGGACCCGGGCGGGTGCGAACCGTGACCGTACGGAGACGGCTGCGGCCAAGAGGTGAACAAGCCGCCGCGACAGCCGACGGGCCGCCGCGATGGCCCGCACGCGCCCCACTTGGACTAACGGACCACGGTTGTTGGACGGAGGCGGCCCCCGGGGCCGACATTCGTTGACGGTGTCCCGACACGGCGACTACTCAGGGGCCATGTCGCCAAGATTCCCCTCCGCCGGCCTGGTCGCCGTCGCCTCAGCAGCCGTCCTGGCGCTCGTGGGGACCGCCGCCCTCCCCGCCGCAGCCGCCGATCCGTCCCCCGCACCACCGGCCGGAGCGGCGAAGCCCGGTGCGTCGGCCGCCACCATCGGCTCCGCCCACCTCACCGTCGCCGTGGCCGACGACTTCCCGCGCGTCCTGTCGTACACCGACCGGGCCAGTGGTCAGCGGCTCCTCGGCAGTACGAGGCCGGTCACCGCCGTCACCCTCAACGGAACCGCCCACCCGGTGAAGCCCAAGGCCGCACCGGAGGTGAGCGGCTCCTCCGCCCGCTACAGCCTCACCTTCACCGACCTGCCCGGTGTCGAGATCGACGCCTCGCTCACCGTCTCCGGCCGGACCACCACCTTCAAGGTGACCGCCGTCCGCGACACCGCCGCCTTCCGGGTGGGCACCATCGACATCCCCGGGCACGACCTGATCTCCGTCGGCTCCACCGAACCCGGCGCCGCCACCGCGTTCACGACGCTGGACCCGGACTCCACGCGTACCGCCGACGTCTTCGCCAAGGTCACGGGGGACACCGAGCCCGACCCCGCTCCCGTCGGCGCCACCTACGCGCTCCTGAACACCTCCTCCCTCGCCGCCGCCGTCGAGTCCAACTCCTCCTACGACAAGCCCTCAGGCCCCACCGGCGGCGACGACGCCCGCTTCTGGCGCCAGGCCCGCACCGAGGCCGACGGAAGCGGAGTCCGGGTCGGCGTCAGCTCCGGCCAGTGGACCTACCGGGGCGAGGGCGCACCGAAGCCGGAGAGCGGCGAGAACCTGCCCTGGGCCAAGGTCGTCGTCACCCCCGACGCCAACGGCGACCGGGCCGTCGACTGGCAGGACGGGGCCACCGCCTTCCGCTCCATCGGCATCACCGCCCCGGGCAGCGAGGAGACCGCCGACCGGGTCGTCACCCACATCCCGTTCAACTTCGCCAGCCAGGCCACCCATCCCTTTCTGCGCACCCTCGACGACGTCAAGCGGATCTCACAGGCCACCGACGGCCTCGGCCAGCTCGCCGTCCTCAAGGGGTACGGCTCCGAGGGGCATGACTCCGCCCACCCGGACTACGGCGGCAACTACAACAAGCGGGCCGGCGGGCTCAAGGACCTCAACACCCTGCTCAAGGGCGGCAAGAAGTGGGGCGCCACCTTCGGCGTCCACGTCAACGCCACCGAGTCCTACCCGGAGGCCAACGCCTTCAGCGAGCAGCTCGTCGACAAGTCCAAGCCCGGCTGGAACTGGCTCAACCAGAGCTACTACATCGACCAGCGCCGCGACATCAACAGCGGCGACCTGGCCAAGCGCTTCCAGCAGCTGCGCGACGAGACCGACCGCAACCTCAACTTCCTCTACATCGACGTCTACTACTCCCACGGCTGGATCGCCGACAAGACCGTCCAGTCCGTCCAGAAGCAGGGCTGGACCGTCGGCACCGAGTGGGCCGACAAGTTCGAGCGCGCCTCGCTCTGGTCGCACTGGGCGAACGACCTGAACTACGGCGGGGCCACGAACAAGGGTCTCAACTCGCAGATCATCCGGTTCATCCGCAACGGCGAGAAGGACATCTGGAACAACCACCCGGTCCTCGGCCAGAGCGTCCTGGAGGACTTCGAGGGGTGGACCGGCGAGACCGACTGGAACGCCTTCACCGCCACCATCTGGCAGAAGAACCTCCCCGCCAAGTACCTCCAGCAGCAGAAGATCACCCGCTGGGACGGCAACGACATCACCTTCACCGGGGGTGTGCGCGGCACGGTCGAGGACGGCAAGCGGACCTTCTACGACCAGGGCCGCAAGGTGCTCAGCGGCACGGACTACCTGCTGCCGTGGGACGGCGGGAAGAAGCTCTACCTCTACAGCGAGACCGGGGGCACCAGCACCTGGGAGGTGCCCGGCAAGGGCCCGTACACGGTCTACGAACTGACCGACAACGGCCGCGAGGAGGTCGCCACCGTCCGCCCCGCCGCCGACGGGAAGATCACGCTGACCGCCACCGCCGGACAGCCGTACGTCCTCTATCCGGACCGTGCTCCCAAGAAGGCCTCTGCCGCATGGGGCCAGGGCACGCCCCTCAAGGACCCCGGCTTCAACGACCGCGCCCTGACCGGCTGGACCAGGACCGGCACCGCCGCCCGCTCCACCGACGAGCAGGGCCGCAACAGCGCCACCCTCTCCGGCACCGCCACCGCCGCGCTCTCCCAGCCCGTCACCGGCCTCCAGCCCGGCAAGCGCTACACCGCCTCCGCCCTCATCGAGGTGGAGCCCGGCAAGACCCGCCGTACGGTGCTGAGCGCGGGTGGGAAGTCCGTGGCCGTCGAGCGCTCCACGGCCGAGGACTTCGTCGCCGCGTCCGACTGGCACGGCACCCGCTTCCAGCGCGCCAAGGTCACCTTCACCGCCCCGGCCGACGGCCGCACCACCCTGCGCATCGAGGCGGCGGCGGGCTCCACGGCGACCGTTCGCGCCGATGACGTACGGATCGTCGAGAACGCCCCCGCCACCCGGCCCGGCACCCTCGTGTACGAGGACTTCGAGGCGGTCGACCAGGGCTGGGGCCCCTTCCTGAAGGGCAACGCGGGCGGCTCCACCGACCCCCGCACCAGCATCTCCCAGCTCAACGCCCCGTACACCCAGTCCGGCTGGAACGGGAAGCTGATCGACGACGTGCTCGGTGGGAAGGAGTCCCTGAAGTCCCACGAGGAGAACACCGGGCTCGTCTACCGCACCGCGCCGTGGACCGTCCCCATGCGGGACGGCCACCGGTACCAGGTCGCCTTCGACTACCAGTCCAGCCACGCCGGCGCCTACAGCTGGGTCGACGGCTACGACCGGGTCGCGGACGCCGAGGCCACCTCCACCGAGACCCGCGCCACCCCCATCGGGCAGCAGCGCACGACCGGCCGCTTCACCCAGACCCTCACCGCGGGCTGCGGCGACAGCTGGACCGGGCTGCGGAAGCGGGCCGGGGCTCCCGAGGGCGCTGACTTCGTGCTCGACGCCTTCACCGTGACCGACCTCGGGCCCGCCCCCGCCGGACAGGAGGCCGTCTGCGGCACGCTCGGCGTGGCCGCCGACGCGGAGACCCTGGAGCCCGGCGCCCCGAACACCGTCAAGGCCACCTTCGGCAACGACGAGGCGAGCGCCGCCACCGGTGTGAAGCTCGCGCTGACCGTGCCCGAGGGATGGCAGGCCGAGCCGGCGGGGCCGGTCGTCTTCGACTCCGTCGCCCCGGGCGTGAAGGTCACCGGCAGCTGGCGGGTCACCCCGCCGGTGGACGCCGCCTACGACACGTACCAGCTGGGTGCGGAAGCCACGTACGCCGTCCAGGGCTCCCCGCGCACGCTCGGCGCGCAGACCTCCGTCCGGACCCTGCCGCCGCCGCCCACCGAGGACGGCTGGGCCAGTGACCTCGACTGGACGGCCTCCCGGAACGGCTGGGGACCCGTGGAGCGCGACCAGTCGAACGGGGAGACCGGGACCGGCGACGGCACCCCGCTGACGATCGGCGGCGTCGTGTACGCCAAGGGCCTCGGCACCCACGCCCCGGCGAAGATCCGCTACTACCTGGGCGGGAAGTGCACCGCCTTCACCGCCGAGGCCGGCGTCGACGACGTCCAGGCCACGCGCGGCAGCGTGCGGTTCTCCGTCACCGCCGACGGCGTGGAGAAGGTGAAGTCGCCGGTCCTGGGGGCCGCCGACCCGGCCTGGAAGCTCACCGCGGACGTCACCGGCGCCACGTACGTCGAGCTCGTCGTCGACGACGCCGGTGACGGCAACGGCAACGACCACGCCGACTGGGGCAACGCCCGCTTCCACTGCGGAGGTTGAACCCCGGCCGAACAGCGACCGAGCGCGGTGGAGCCGAGCGGATCAGTGCTGGTCCATACTGAGGGGGCCTTCGGGCCCCCTCAGGGGCGTGTGGCCCACGGCACACCGCCTCTTTGTGGGATTCCGACAGCTTGGGGCGGCGTTTCGCTGGTGGATCGCGTGCCCTGCGTAGTGGTTCTGTCCACACCCACCACGAAACCGGGCAGGAGACTGTACGGAGTCGACGGCACGATTTCTGGGTCGGGGTTCGTAGGGTCGATGCATGACCGTTGTGGACGAAACCCAGGGTGAGCAGCCGAGCGACACGCGTGGCCGGGTGGCCGAACTGCTGGCCCTGCGCGAGCAGGCCCGGCGCGGCCCCAGCGAGCGCGCGACCCAGGCGCAGCACGCCAAGGGCAAGCTGACCGCGCGCGAGCGCATCGAGCTGCTGCTGGACCCGGGCTCGTTCAAGGAGGTCGAGCAGCTCCGCCGGCACCGGGCGACCGGGTTCGGCCTGGAGGCGAAGAAGCCGTACACGGACGGTGTGATCACCGGCTGGGGCACGGTCGAGGGCCGTACGGTCTTCGTCTACGCGCACGACTTCCGGATCTTCGGCGGGGCGCTGGGCGAGGCCCACGCCACGAAGATCCACAAGATCATGGACATGGCCATCTCCGCCGGTGCGCCCCTCGTCTC
>NZ_JBEXSI010000023.1:0-109313 GCF_040613515.1 Streptomyces sp. NPDC006261 | reverse complement strand
CTCGACGGCGCCTGGACCCCGGCGGCCATGGCCCTCGCCCTGGGCGCCCTCGCCCCGGTGGCCGAATCGGCGGCCGCGCTGGGCCGGGCGGGCAGCCTGCGCGCCGCCGCCGCCCGGGTCCGCGCGGCCCTGAACGCCCCCGCCGGTGCCCCGGCCCCCGCCTCCCCGGTCCCCGCTCCGGCGGGTCCCCTGGGCCTGCGGCTGCGTGGCGTACGGTTCGGCTACGACGCCGCGCCCGTCCTGGACGGCCTCGACCTGACCGTACGGCCGGGCGAGACGCTGGCCCTCGTCGGTGCGTCGGGGGCCGGCAAGACCAGCGTCACCCACCTTCTGGCCCGCTACTGGGACCCGCAGGAGGGCACGGTGGAGCTGGTTCCCCAGTCCCCCGCCCACCCCGTCGACCTGCGGGATCTCGCCGAGGACGACCTGCGGGCCGCCGTGTGCGTGGTCGGTCAGGAGGCCCCGCTCTTCCACGGGACCCTGGCCGAGAACCTCCGCCTCGGCGCGCCTGACGCCACCGACCAGGATCTGACCGCCGTCGTCCGCACCTGCGGTCTCACCCCCGTCACCGATGCGCTGCCCCAGGGCCTGGACACCCCGGTCGGCGAACGCGGCGCGACCCTCTCCGGCGGCCAGCGCGCCCGGGTCGCCCTGGCCCGGGGCCTGCTCGGCCGTCCCCAGGTCCTCGTCCTGGACGAGACGACGGCCCACCTGGACCACCAGGGCGACGCGGAACTGGCGCGGGCGCTCACGGCGGACTCCCGGGCGCGTACCCGTACGACGCTGATCATCGCCCACCGCCCCGCCACCGTCCGCAGGGCCGACCGCATCGCGGTCCTGGACGGCGGACGCATCGTCGAGGAGGGCACCTGGGACGAGCTGATGGGGGCGGGCGGCGCGCTGGCCCGGCTGCTCAGCCGGAAGGGGGAGGCGCAGGAGGGGACCCGACCGGAGGAACGGGCGGAGGCGGAGATGACGGCAGACCCTGCTCCGCCCAGATGATCTTGCCCCGGTGCGTGTACCGGGTGCCCCAGCGCCGGGAGAGCTGGGCGACGAGGAACAGGCCGCGTCCTCCCTCGTCCGTCGTACGGGCGTGCCGCAGGCGCGGGGTGGTGCTGCTGGCGTCGGAGACCTCGCAGGTCAGCACGGACTGGAGCAGCAGCCGCAGACGTACGGGGCCGGAGGCGTACCGGATCGCGTTGGTCACCAGCTCGCTGACGATCAGCTCGGTCGTCATCGTCAGCTCGTCCAGCCCCCACGCCTCCAGCTGGCGGGCCACCTTGTTCCGGGTCGCCCCGACGGCCGCCGGGTCGAGCGGCACCTCCCACGAGACCAGCCGGTCGGGGCTCAGCGCGTGGGTGCGGGCGAGCAGGAGGGCGATGTCGTCCGGCTGCGGAACGGGCAGGAGCTCCTTGACCACCGCCGCGCACAGCTCGTCCAGCGGCAGCCCGTCCCGCGAGATCGCCCGGCCCAGCCGGATCTTGCCCTGCTCGACGTCCTTCTCGGGGCCCTCGATGAGGCCGTCGGTGTAGAGGCCGAGCAGGCTCCCCTCGGGCAGCTCGACGTCGAGGGACTCGAAGGGGAGCCCGCCCAGGCCCAGCGGCGGGCCGAGGGGAAGGTCGGGAAAGCTGACCGCGCCCTGCGGGGTGACGATCACCGGCGGCGGATGCCCGGCCCGGGCCATCGTGCAGCAGCGGGTCGCCGGATCGTAGACGGCGTAGAGGCAGGTGGCGCCCAGCACCGTCGTGCCGCCGCGGTCGGCCTTCCCGCCCGCCGGCTCCTCCTCGCTGAGCCGCATGACGAGGTCGTCCAGGCGGGCCAGCAGTTCGTCCGGCGCGAGGTCCATGTCGGCCAGCGTCTGCACGGCGGTCCGCAGCCGCCCCATGGTCGCGGCGGCGCTGATCCCGTGCCCCACCACGTCGCCGATGACCAGGCCGACCCGGGCCCCGGACAGCGGGATCACGTCGAACCAGTCGCCCCCGACGCCGTCCTTCGCGTCGGCCGGGAGGTAGGAGGAGGCCACGTCCAGCGCCGTCCCGCCGCGCAGGATGTGCGGCAGCAGGCTCTCCTGGAGCACCAGCGCCGCGGTGTGTTCCCGGGTGTAGCGGCGGGCGTTGTCCACGCAGACCGCGGCGCGGGCGACCAGCTCCCGGGCGGGCGCCACATCGTCCTCGTCGAACGGGACCGGGTTCCGGGACCGCATGAACGTGGTGAGCCCGAGGACGGTGTCCCGCGCCCGCATCGGTACGGAGATCAGCGAGTGCAGCCCGAACTCACGGATCCGGGCGGCCCGCGCCGGCTGCTCCACGGCCCACGCGTGACTGTCCGGGTCGAGCATCGGCAGGAGCACCGGCTCACCGTCGAGAAGGAAGTGGACGTCGTGCGGCGGCGGTACGAAGTCGACACTCTCCCCGACCCGCACCACCGCCTCCGGACACCCCTCGCGCACCGAACGCATCCCCATCCTGCGCATCGGCGGCCTGGCGCCCCGCACCTCCGCGCCGAGCAGCGGCACCCCCCGCCGGCCCCCGCCCAGCGGTGTCTCCAACAGGTCGACGAAGACGAAGTCGGCGAACCGGGGCACCGCGAAATCGGCCAGTTCCTGAGCCGTGCGCTGCACGTCCAGGGTGGAGCCGATACTGGCCCCCGCCTCGTTCACGAGCGCCAGCAGCCGGCGCGCGTTCCACCGGTCGGTCACGTCCTGGACCATGTAGCCGATGCCGATCCGGTTCTCCTGGGCGTCCGCCAGCGGGAAGAACGAGCTCGAATAGGCCCGCCGGCGGTTCGGGTCGGACCAGCTCCAGCCCAGGTACTCGTAGTCGGTGACCGGTACACCGGTCGCCAGGACCTGCCGCATGAGCCGTTCGATGGGCGCCGCGAGCAGCCCCGGCAGCACATCCGCGGGCCGGCGCCCCAGGCGCTGCTCCCGGGGAACCCCGCCGAACCGCTCCAGGGTGTCGTTGAGCCAGATGTAGCGCAGCTCCGGATCCATCACCGCCATGCCGACCGGCGACCGGGTCAGGAACCCCTCCAGTACCGACCCGTCCACCGTCCACTGGGGGGTGCGCTCCCGTCCGGAGACCAGGAAGCCCTCGCGCCCGGCGATCAGGAACGAGGCGGAGACCCGTACGTCGACATCGATCCGCCGGTCGTCCCGGCCGCGCAGGGTGACCAGCCCGCTCCACCCCGACCCGCCGCGGCCACGGGCGGCGACCGCCGCCGTACGCCGGGGATCCGGTGCCCCGGCCAGCAGCAGGCCGGCGGACCGGCCCACCACCTCGGCGGCCGCGTATCCGAGCAGGGACTCCGCCCCGCGGGTCCAGCCGATGACCGTGCCGTCCCCGGCGATCACCGCCACCGCGTCGTCGCTCAGCCGCACGGGGCCCCGCGGATCCGCGGAGGGCAGCGGGCCGGGCCCCGCCGGGGGGCCCTCGTCGGCGGATGCCATGCACCTCACCACCATCTCTAGGTTTCCATGGTCGCGCGTCACCCCCGAGTACGCACCGGCCCGCTTCCCGGCCGAGCTCTCCGCACGGGCTTTCGCCCGTTCGGCGGCGTGACGCGGCGGGCCGTGTCCCCGTTGGGGGAGTGACAAGCGGTTGCTTGCCCACGTGCCCCCGCGCTGGACCCGTGTGGGTGGACGGCTCCGGCTCCCCAGAGGAGAGCCGGAGCCGTTTCCATGTGCGCGGTCAGTACCGGAAGCAGACCTTGCGCTCCTTCAGCCACTGCCCCAGCCAGTCCCCGAACGGCACGGTGGCGCACCACCGGCGGGTGGCCGGAGGCTCAGGAGCCGCAGGCGTTGGCCGCACCGACGGCGTGGGCGAAGGCTGCACGGCCGGCGGGACGGTCGGAGTCGGAGTCGGGGAGGGCGTCGGGGCCGTGCTGGGCGGCACGCCCGGGGCCGGTTTCACCGGCGCGGCCATCTCGGCGAGCTTCGTCCGGTACACCTTCGAGGCGCGCGGATTGCTCTTGCACTGCCACACCCCGTGCGGGCAGTAGTCGGTGATCGTCTGGTACAGCGGCTGGTGCCGGTCGATCCAGTCGAGCATCCGGCGCATGTACTCCGGATTGTCGCCGTTGCGGAAGAGCCCCCACTCAGGGAACGAGATCGGCTTGCCGCGCTCCGCCGCGAAGTCGACGTGCTTCTGGAGCCCGTACGGATCGTTGATCTGGTCGTCGAATGACTCGCCCGGCGGCTGGTCGTAGGAGTCCATCCCGATGATGTCGACGACGTCGTCACCCGGGTAGCACTCGGTCCAGGGCACCGCGTCCCGTCCCCGGCTGGGCGTGAAGTCGAATCGGAACTCCTGGCCCGGCACCGCACGCATCGCCGTCACGATCCGCTGCCAGTACGCCTTCCAGGACGCCGGATCGGGACCGCAGCGGTGGGTGTAGGTGGTGCCGTTCATCTCCCAGCCCAGCACGATCACCGTGTCCGGTACGCCCAGGGAGACCAGGCGCTCCGCCAGCCTGGTGAAGTGCCGGTCGTAGTCGCCCGCCGCCCCGGACCGCAGCAGACGGCGGACCTGGGCGTCCGGGACGCGCTCCTCGTTACGCTCCAGCATGGGCACGTTAAGGACGAACATCCGGTCCTGGTCCGCCTTGCGCCAGGTGGCCCAGGAGTCGAGGAAGGAAGGGGTGCCCTCGATGTTCACCCACAGGTCGCCCGGCAGGTAGGTGTGTCCCACCCGCAGCTCCGCGCCGCCGAGCCACCGGGACAGGTCCGCCATCCTGCGTACCCCGGCAGGACCGTAGTCCAGGTAGGCGCCGTGCGCGGTGGTGGAGCCGCCCCTGCTGCCCTGCGGCCCCGGGGCGGCGCTGTCCACGGAATCGGTGCCCGGCGGCAGCTGTCCCGCGATACCGCCGCCTGCCAGGAGACTGAGAACAGCCGCGGCGATACTTGTGGTGATGAGTCGGCGCTTGGCCGGCATGACTCCTCCTGGCTGCAAGGAAATTCCGGCCGGTTCGGCCCGATGGGAAGAGAGTTCCATCATCCGGCACCGCACGCGAACAGAGCGGTCCATTTATCCTATTCGGCTTTGTGAACGGGCCGTTCAGGTGACGGTGGAGTCGAGGGCGAAGGGCAGGGAACCGACGCGGTTGTCGAAATTCGAATCGACCAGCATCGGATCGCCCGTCTGCCGGATGACGGGCCGTCGGGTGAGCAGCTCCCGGAAGAGGGCCGTCATTTCGAGGCGGGCCAGATGGGCGCCGAGGCAGTGGTGCGGGCCGCCTCCCCCGTAACCGAGGTGCGGATTCGGCGACCGGGTGATGTCGAAGAGATCCGGACGGGTGAAAACTGATTCGTCGCGATTGGCGGACGCGTAGAACAGTGCGACTTTCTCCCCGGGCAGAAAGGTCCGGCCGCCCAGCTCGTATTCCGACACGACCGTCCTGCGGAACTGGATGATGGGCGTCGAATGGCGGACGATCTCCTCGACGGCACCACCGATGTACCGGTCGAAATCCGATCGGAGCAGCTCCCGCTGCTCCCGATGCCGGTCCAGCAGGGACAGCCCGTGTGCGATCGCGTTACGCGTGGTCTCCACCCCGGCCACCAGCAGCAGCGAGAAGAAGGCGCCGAGATCCCGCGAAGAGAGCGCCCCGCCGTCGATGTCCGCGCGCACCAGGGCCGAGACGAGGTCGTCCTGCGGGTGGCGGCGGCGCTCGTGCGCCAGGCGTGCCATGACGAGCTGCATCATCGCCAGGGACGCGAGGCCGCGGCCGGGGATCCGCAGCCTGGCCCGGCCCCGGCGCTCGACACCGACGTGCTCGGAGGCGTGGTCGATCTGCTCGGCGATCCGGGGCCGGTCCGCCGCCGGGACGCCCATCAGGTCGCAGATGACCTCCAGCGGCAGTCTTGAGGCCGCCGACGGCATGAAGTCACCCGGGCGGTCGGCGATCATCTCGTCCACCAGGCGTGCGGCCAGCCGGCCGGTGTTCTCCTCGGTGGCGGCGAGCAGCCGGGGGGTGAAGCGCCGGGAGATGATCCGGCGCAGCGCCGCGTGCTCGGGCCCGTCCATGTTGACCATCGAGTTCCCGAACAGCGCCTTCGCCCACCCGGCAGGCTCCGGGGTGGTGACCCCCGGCGCGCTCGCGAAGACCTTCGCGGTACGGCTCGCGGTGAGCACGTCCGCGTGCCGGACCAGGGCGTAGAACGGCTTGCCGGAGGTACGGGCGGTGCCCGGCCGGGGCGTGCACAGTACGGGTGCGTCGAGCTGCCGCAGCCGGGCGAAGGCGCCGAGCCGCTCCGGGCGGGGCAGCTGCCAGAAGGCCGGGTCTCCGGGACCGATACGTGCCGCACGATCACCGGACACCTGATTCGGAACGGTCATGTCCATCCACCTCCACGAGTTCGCGAGGTCATCGTCCGGCGCGGTGCGCGCCCCGGCCCGCGCGACGCGTGCCTCCGGCGCGGATGGCCGCGCAAGGTCACGCGTTTGACGGAACGCGAGGCACGCCGCGCCCCCAAGAACCGTTTCGCCACCGCCTCGTTGCCACCATCGCCAGCAACAGCACCTCGAACGGGCCGAACGAGAGGCAGTCATCCATGAGCAGAACCACGGATCCGGGCGGCGCACCGCGTGGAGCACGCGGTCCGTCGCGCCGGATCGTCCTGCGCACCGCCTTCACCGCGGCCGTGGCCACAGGCACCGCCGCGGTCCTCCTGCCGCTGTACGACGACGAACCGGGCACCGCGCCCGCACCGGCGAAGGGGCCGGAACACCTCGCCGCCGGGGCGGAGAAGTTCGCCGAGATGTACCGGGGCCGGGAGATCCGCGGATCGGTGACCGTCCTGGTCCCGGCGGGCCAGGCGGGTGGGGCCGGCCAGGGAGAGCCGGTCACCGAGATCCGTATCGACGGGCGCCCGCTGCACGTCATGCGGCGTGCGGACGGCACGTATCTGAGCGATGTCACGCACTACGAGTCGTTCCCCACACTTCGCGAGACGGCCCGTGCCGCCGTGGACGAGCTCGGCACCGCGCGGCTCGCACTCCCCGCCTCGCACCACAAGTGACCGCGGCACCGCAGGTGACCGTCGCACCGCATGCGAACCAGGAGGTCCAGAACCGGTGTACACCCGCAAGAACCAGCGCGACCTCACGCGCACCGAGAAGCGGCGCCTCGTCGACGCGATCCTGAAGCTCAAGCGCTCGGGCCGCTACGACGACTTCGTCGTCATGCACCGCGAGTTCTACGTCATGGACACGGAGAACCGGCCGCGCCCCGCCCATATGACGTCCTCGTTCTTCCCCTGGCACCGTCGCTACCTCCTGGAGTTCGAGCAGGCCCTCCAGGCCGTCGACCCGGGGGTGAGCGTCCCCTACTGGGACTGGACCCAGGACCGCTCGCCCACGTCGTCGCTGTGGGCCGAGGACTTCCTCGGCGGCAACGGCAGGGTCGGCGACCGGCGCGTCACCACCGGCCCGTTCGCCTTCGAGGCGGGCAACTGGCGCGTCGGCGCCGGGGTCACCGACCAGAACTGGCTCACCCGCAACTTCGGCAGGCCCGGCAACAACCCGGTCTCCCTCCCCACCGCCGACGACGTGGCGCTGGCGCTGAAGGATCCGGTCTACGACACCGAGCCGTGGAACAGCATCAGCACCGAGGGGTTCCGCAACCGCATCGAGGGCTGGGGCATCCACCGGGTGCGTACGGTCGGCAACCACAACCGGGTCCACCAGTGGGTCGGCGGCCCGATGGCCGGGGCCGCCTCCCCCGAGGACCCGGTCTTCTGGCTGCACCACTCGTTCATCGACCTGCTCTGGGACCGCTGGCGGAAGGCGCACCCCGAGGCCGCCTACCTGCCGGGCCGCAAACCCGCCTCACCCGGCCGGGACCGCGACCACGTCTTCGGGCTCGACGACCCGATGCCCCCGTGGAACGTCACCCCCAGGAAGCTCCTCGACCACAGCAAGGTCTACCGCTACGCCTGAGCGCGAACAGCGAAACGGCCGGCCCCCTCCGGGAAGGAGGGAGCCGGCCGCTTCGGTGGAGCGGGGTGATCAGCGGCCGTAGCCGTAGTCGCCCTTGTCGTCGTGGCCCTCGGAGACGTTGACGCAGGTGTTGCCGAAGGCCGGGTTGAGCAGGCCGATCACGTTGATGGTGTTGCCGCAGACGTTGACCGGCACGTGGATCGGGACCTGGAGGACGTTGCCCGAGGCGACACCGGGGGACCCGATGGCCGCACCCTGCGCACCGGCGTCCGCGGAGGCCATGCTGGCGCCGCCGGCGATGAGGGCACCGGTGCCCGCCATGACAGCGGCAACCTTCGTAATACGCGACATCAGAACTCCTTGTAAGGAAGGGGGGTTGCTGCGGAGCACGAGGCCCGCATGCCCTGACAACGCGAGAGGAGCCGGACGGTAACGGATCGACGCGGAGACGATGTTTCCGGTGTCGTCCCACGGCCTGTCGCGGCCCGCCTCACCGCCCGATGACGGAAAGCGTGGTAAGCCGCCCGTGCCAGTCCCGCGCGGCGGGGAACCGGGCCTTCACGGTCTCCACGGCCCGCTCCCGTACCGCCACCTGCGACTCCCGCAGCCGCAGCAGCGGCTCGAGACCCGGGCGGGCCAGCAGGAGCCGCTGATTGACCACCGTGGCCGGCTGCCAGTGGCTTTTGTACTGCTCCGCGCCGCGCAGCAGGCTCAGCACCTCACGGCCGGTGTCCGAGGCCTGCTGGGAGACCTCGCGCAGCAGCATGGTCGACACATCGACCTTCCGCTCCCGCAGTCCCGGGTCTGCCCCGAACATGTAGCCGCCCGCCAGATGCCCGGACTGCAGGGTGAGGTTGGCCGCAACGACCTCGCCGCCCATCCGGAACTCGGTGACGGCGGCCGTGCCGTCCCCGACCATCCGGCCCACCGAGCGGACCAGGTGGTCCGAGAACCGGGCCCGCAGGTGCTCCGGGTTGACTCCACGGTCCCGCCACTGCAGTTCGTGGAGCCGCAGCAGGGTGCCGATGGCCGCCGGCACCCCGTCCTGCGGGATCTTGCGGGCCTCCACACCCAGGGCCTCGATCCGGCGCAGCTTGGCCCGCAGCCGCTGGCCCCGCGAGCCGGTGAGCCGCGCCACCAGGCCGTCGAGCGGCTCCGCGGGCAGTTCCATGCACGTCGAGTCCGTGAGCCGGCTCCGCGCGCCAGGCCACCGGCCGAACAGCAACTGCGCCGACGCGTCCGGCCGGACCTCCCGCAGGTCGACCACGGTGTGCCGGGCGGCGCGGTCCAGACCGCGCTGGAGCGCCCCTACCGCGTACCCGGCCTCCTCCTCGTCCAGCAGGATGTCGAAGAAGTCGGAGATCGCCCCGCCCATCGGCACCAGCAGAGGCATCGGACGGTGCACCAGCATCAACGGCGCCGCTCCGATCAGCCGTCCCGAGCGGCGGACCAGCAGGACCCGCAGCCTCCCCTCCTGACCGTAGGAGATCCACCAGGAATGGAGCCACGCGTGGCTCTGGAACGGAGTGGCGGTGGCACAGCGGCGGTGCAGCGCGTCCCACTCGCCGGCGAGCGCGCCGAACTCGCTGAAATCCCGGCAGAGCGTCACGGTGAGGCTGCCCGCCCGTTGGGCCGTCATCGCACGAGCTCCCGTTCGTCGGTGGTGGCGTGTTCCTCGGCAGAGGCCGGCCCCGGCACCTGGGCCGAGACGCTCCAGCCCGCGCGGCGGGGACGTACGAGCAGGACCAGACCGCCCAGCAGACCGCCTGCGGCCGCCCCCACGGCGGTGCCCAGCGGCACCGACGGCGAGACCGGCTGGTCAGGCTTCATCGCATGGGTGAACTTGATCAGTTTCACCCCGGTGTCCTTGGAGACATGGCCGCTGCTCACGATGACGGCCTCGATGACCGCGTTGGCGATGTCGGCGGCCCTGTCCGCGTCGTCGGACGTGCCCGTCACCGCGATCATCGGCGAGTCGGGGGACGTCTCCGAGCGCACCTGGGAGCGCAGTGCGCGCACCGGCTCACCGGCCGCGCCCTGGGCGTAGGAGAGGGTCGCGTCGCTGGTGACGAGGCGCCCGTAGGACTGCGCGTAGCCGAGCGCGGCCGAGGGGCCGCTGTCCTCCTCGGCGACCGCCATGGCGTAGCTGGTGGCCTCGTACTGCGGGGCGGCCAGCAGCCCGTACGAGAGTCCGGACACGGTGCCGAGCAGCACACAGACGGGCAGGGGCCACCACCGGGGCAGCGGGGTCAGGGCGGTGCGCAGCTGGGCGGGGGCGGTACGCAGCCGACGCCGCAGGACGACGTGTCGCGGCTGCTCGGGAGACTCGGTCATGAAAGGGCTCTCCGGTTCGGTGGGGCGGTGTCGAGGGCGTACGCGTACACGTCCATCAGGCGCTCGCTGCTGCGCCGGATGTCGTAGTGGCCGACGGCCCGCGGCGGGGGCCGGCGGTCGGGGCGGACCTGTATCCGCTGCCGCAGCACGGCGGTCAGCTCGTCGGGGCTCCCCGCGATCCGGGTGGCGCCCGGTGCATGCGCGGCGGACAGGTCGTCGATGGCCGGGCAGGCGTCGTGCAGGACGGGCAGCCCGGCGGCGAGTGCCTCCACGGCGGCCAGCCCGAAGGACTCCTCGCGGGACGTCGATACGAACGTGTCCACGGCGCTGAGGAGGGCCGGGATCCCGGGCACCGGCCCGCTTCCGCCGGTGCCGCACTCCCCGAGGAGGCGGATCCGGTCCGCCGCCCCGAGCCGGGCCGCCAGGTTCCTGAGCGCTCCGGCCTCCGGCCCGTCACCGGCCAGCAGCAGCCGGGCCCCCGGCAGCGCGGCGACCGCCCGTACCGCCACGTCGAAGCGCTTGCCGGGCACCAGCCGCCCCACCCCGCCGACCACGAACGCGTCGTCGGGGATCCCCAGCGCCGCACGGACGGCGAGCCGCCGGTCCGGGTCGAAGCGGTAGCGGTCCGCGTCGATGCCGTTGGGCACCAGCCGGATCCGCTCGGCCGGCACCCCCCAGTCCCGCAGCCGCCCGGCGACGGTGGACGAGACGGCGACGGTGGCCGCGCCGAGCCGCTCGGTGGAGAGGTAGAGGGCACGGATGCCCCGGGTCAGCGGGCGGCCCTCGATCTCGGCGCGCCCCAGGGAGTGTTCGGTCGCGACGGCCGCCCGGACGCCCGCGAGGCGGGCGGCGATCCTCCCGTACACGCAGGCCCGGTAGAGGTGCGTGTGGACCACGTCGTAGCGGCCGTCGCGGATCAGCCGGGTCAGCCGCCCGACGGCCGACAGGTCCCGGTTGCCGCGCATCCCCAGGTGGACCACCCGGATGCCGTCGGCCCGCAGCCCGTCCGCCACCGGGCCCGGGTTGGTGAGCGTGACCACGTCGCACTCCACCGGCAGATGGCGCAGCAGCAGCCGCAGCTGCTGCTCGGCCCCGCCGACCCCGAGCCCGGTGATGACGTGCAGCGCCCTCACCGGGGGCCACCGGCCCGCACCGGCGACGCGGCACGGGAACCCGCGCCGGGGACCGCCCCGTGGACCAGCCCGTGACGCAGGTCCTTCGCCCAGAGCCGTACGCCCCGGTCCGCCTGGCTGATGTGGGTGCGGGGGAGCGCGAACCGGCTGAGCAGCGGCCCCGGAGCCAGCGCGCAGCCGTAGCCGTACCCGGCGGAACGGACGGCTTCCACCACCCGCCGGTCCAGTGTCCCGTACGGATAGCAGAAGCCCTCCGGGAGTGTGCCGGTGAGCTCGCCGGTCAACTCCCGGCTGCGGGCCGTCTCGTGGCGCAGCTCCTCGTCCCCCAGCGTGGTGAGGTCCCGGTGCAGCAGACCGTGCGAGCCGACCTCCATCCCCGCTTCGGCGACGCGCCGGATCTCGTCATGGGTGAGCAGCGGTTTGCGCGGGCCCAGCGGGTCCCACGCGTTCACCCCGCCCGGACGCCCCGGCAGGACGAAGACGGTCGCGGTGCAGCCGTGCACGCGCAGCACCGGCAGCGCCTCCCGGAGGAAGTCGGCGTACCCGTCGTCGAAGGTCAGCCCGACCAGGCCCCGCCTCCCCGCCGCGTGGGCCCGCATCAGCTCCGCGACCCCCACCCCCCGCAGCCCCCTGCTGCGCAGCCACGCCAGCTGCTCGCCGAGCCGCCGGGGGGAGACGGTGATGCCGTAGGGGTCGTCGCCGGTGTCCGTCACCGAGTGGTAGGTGAGGATCCACGGCTGACGGCGGGTGTGCGGGCGGAGCCGGGACGAGGGAGCGTCGGCGCGAGGTGCCGAGGGGTCAGCGGCCATCTGTAAACCTCCGTCGGATGAGTGCCAGCAGGGAGACGACCTCGGGCGAGCGCAGGGCCAGCCCGGTCAGGAAGAACACGGCGGGGACGAGGACACACCCGGCGGCCAGGCTCAGCACCGCGTCGGGGAGCAGCTGCGCCGCCGCCCATCCCGCCGCCCCGGCCACCAGCGCCGCGCCCGCGAGGCGGCCGAGCGACAGGGCGACCGCCCGGGCCCGGATCGGGACCACCCGGGTGCCCAGCCCCATCAGCAGGAGCAGTGCGGCCGTGCTGATCCCGATGGCGTTGGCGGTGGCGATGCCGGCGACGCCGAAGCGGTACGTGAGCGCATACCCGGCGCCCATCGTGACGAGGAGCCCGGTGCCCATCGCGAACGCCGGGAACCAGGTGGGCCGGCCGGACGAGAAGAACGGCCGGCTCAGCGCGCCGACGAGACAGTGGCCGAGCAGCCCGGCCGCGTAGACCCGCATCACCTGCGCGGTGGCCTCGGTGTCGGCGGTGTCGAACGCGCCTCGCTGGAAGAGGACCTCGATGATCTGGGGCGCATATCCGAGGACGACCGCCGTGCCGAGCAGCACGACCATGCCCGCCAGCGCGAGATCCCGCTCGACCCGCTGCCGGGCCTTCTCCCGGTTCCCGTCGGCCATCGCCCGCGCGACGACGGGGAAGGTCACCGTGCAGATCATCAGCGAGAGCACCATCGGCATCTGCGCGACCTTCTGCGCGTAGTTCAGGTGCGAGATGGCGCCCGCCGGGAGCGTGGAGGCGAGGAACCGCTCCACCAGCACCTGCGACTGACGGCTCACCACGAACAGCACCACCGGGGCGAGGACCGTCAGGCCGAGCAGCGGGGCGGTGCGGACGGCCCGCGGCTTCAGCCGTCCGAAGCGGGGGAGGCGGAGGCGAGCCGGAGGCAGCAGCTTCAGCAGGACGGGGAGCTGGGTGAGGATCATGAGCAGGCTGCCGACGGCGACGCCCGCAGCGGCCGCCCGCACCCCCCACACCGAGTGCAGCGCCAGCGTCATGCCGATGATGCCGATGTTGTACGCGACGTAGACCCCGGCGGGCGGCAGGAAGCTGCGGTGGGCGCGCAGGGCGGCGCTGAAGTAGCCGGTGATGCCGAAGGTGAGCACGGTGACGGCGGTGAGCCGGGTGCAGTCCACCGAGAGGCCCGGATCGGCCAGCCCGGGTGCGAGGACGCCGACGACCCAGGGGGCGCCCGCCATGAGCAGCACCGCACCGGCCATGAGCAGCACGCAGAGCCGGGGGAGGGTGGCCGCCACCAGCTCCCGTACGGGGTCGGCGCCCGGCTCCTTGCCGGAGTCACGTTCTCCGCCGTCCTCGCCGCCCTTCGCGGCCTCGGCGTCCGCGCGCCGGGTGAGGGCGAGGCTGAAGGCCGGGACGAGGAGCAACGCCATCCCGTCCTCGATCAGCAGCGTGGCCGCCATCTCGGGCACGGTCCAGGCGATCAGGAAGGCGTCGCTGACGTCGCTCGCGCCGAAGTACCGGGCGATCGCCTGGTCCCGCACCAGGCCGAGTACGGCCCCGAGCACGGTCAGCACCGCCGTGCCCGCCGCCGCACGGGCGAGGAAGGACCCGAGCCCGGGAGCCTCGCCGCTGCCGGCGGGTTCCGGCGCGGGGCCGACGCCCGTGGTCCCGCCGGGGCCGGGACCGGGAGGCTGCCCGGGCCCCGGGAGCAGGGGAGGGGCGGCCTCCTCGCGGGGGAGAGCCTCCTGGGGGAGGGCGTCGCGGGGGCGGTCCCCAAGGGAAGGGGCCTCGCGGGAGAGCGCCTCCGCCTCCGTACCCGTACCGGTGTCGCTCACGCGGGGCCCGCCTTCTCCGGCTCGGCCAGCGCCCACCAGGCGGCGAGCCCCAGCACGACGCCGCCCAGCACGGTCGTGGGCCCGCCGATGTCGGAGTACAGGAAGTTGACGCTCTGCCAGGTCATCAGGGCGACCGCCACCAGACCGCAGTCCACGGCCGCGTGGCCGCGCGAGCGGGCCCGGACCAGTCGGCGTACGGCGCCGGTCAGGATCGCCGCCCAGCTGCCGGCGACCGCCGTCAGACCGATGAGGCCCTGCTCGCTGAGGATGAGCAGATACATGTTGTGGGGGGAGAGCAGGGCCTGCTTGCGGAACGCCTGGCCCGCCCCCGCCGTGTCGCTGCCGGAGGAGAGGCCGACCGAGGCGTGGGCGTCGCGGTGGGCGGGGAAGCCCTTGAGGCCGACACCGGCCGCGGGCCGCTCGCGCCACATGGAGCCCGCCGCGCTCCACATGGCGTACCGGTCGTTGACCGACCGGTCGGGGGCCCGGGTCACCTGGGCGACGCTGGTGGCCCGCTCCGCGATCATCTCCGAGCCGATGCCGAACCCGCCGACCAGGACCACTCCGGTGGCGCCCAGCACCGCCAGCGAGGTCAGCGCCTGCCGACGTCCCGTCAGGGACAGGACCACCAGGAGGGCGGCCGCCGTGGCGATCCACACACCCCGGCTGAAGGAGAGCGTGAGCGGCACGATCAGCCCGACGGCGACGACCGCCGCGCACGGCCGCAGCCAGGCGGGAGCGTCACGAGGGGTGCGCAGCGCGCACGCGGCGGCGGCGAGCAGCCCGTAGGCGACGACCGTGGCCATCCCCATGATGTCGCTGGGCCCGAACGTGCCGACCGCCCGGACATCCTCACCCATGTACGAGGCGCCGGTGCCGGTGACGTACTGGTCGACGCCCACGACGCCCTGGACGAGGGCCAGGACCACCAGCGCACCGGCGACGATCCGGAAGCCGTGGGCGTCCTTGAGCAGGAGGCAGACGGCGGCCGGGACCAGCACGAAGACCTGGAGGTAACGGACCAGACCCGGCAGCGCGGCGCCGGGGTCGGCCGCCGTCACCGTCGCCACCGCGAAGCCCACGGCGGGCAGCCCCAGCACGAGGGCCGCGGCCCCGCTGAGCGGGCGTCGGCGCAGGTACAGCAGCCGCCCCACGCAGACCAGCACCGCGATGCCGGAGGCGACATCGGCCGGACCCACCGCGGGTCCGTCGCCGCCCGTGAACCCGTACGGCAGGGCGGGCAGCAGGACGGTCGCGATCAGGGGGAACAGCGGCCACCGGCTCCGCCACCCGCCCCGGTCCGGACGCGGAACGGTACGGGCCGGGGTCCCGGGCGCCGGTGCGGTCAGGGTGGCGGCCACGATCAGCTGCCCCCGAGCCGGAAGAAGGAGCCCACGGTCCGCGCCAGCACGCACGCGTCCTGCCACAGGGACCAGGTCTCGATGTACCGGTTGTCGAACCGGACCCGCTCCTCGATGGAGGTGTCACCGCGCAACCCGTGCACCTGCGCCAGCCCCGTGATGCCCACCGGCATCCGGTGACGGGCCTGGTAGCCGGGGTGGGTGCGGCTGAACCGGTCCACGAAGAAGGGGCGTTCGGGCCGGGGTCCGACCAGGCTCATGTCACCGCGCAGGACGTTCCACAGCTGCGGCAGCTCGTCCAGCGAGGTGCGGCGCAGCAGCCGCCCGGCGCGGCTCATCCGCCCGTCGGAGGCCACGTTCCACCGGGTCGCCGACTCCTGGGCGTCGGCGGGCCGCAGCGTACGGAACTTGAGCAGGACGAACGGGCGGCCGTGCCGGCCCACCCGCTCCTGCCGGAAGATGACGCCGGGACCGTCCGAGAGCCGCACCGCCAGCGCGCACACCGCCATCAGCGGGGACACCAGCACCAGGCCGACCCCCGCCAGCAGGGCGTCCATCGCCCGCTTCGCCGCGTGGCGCACGGGCCGGTGTGTGCCGTCCTGGAGCGGGTGGGCGGCGAACCCCCACAGGTGGTCGGGGCGGCTCCCGGCGGGGCGGGTGGCGACGGCGGTCTCGCCGGTGACCAGCCATACCCGGCAGCCGTGGCCGGTCAGCAGGGCGAACAGGTCGGCACCGCCGGGCGTGGACTCGGGCGGCGCGGTGAACACCGCGTGCCGCACGCTGTTCTGCACGACGGCCCGCCCCACCTCCTGCGGGGTGACCAGGACCGGTAGCTTCACACCGTCTGGCCGCGCCGCGGGCTCCTCGTCCGGGGCGGCGGACGCGGCGACCCGGCCGACCGGGCGCAGCCCGTACCCGGGGTGGTCGTACAACGCCGCCGTCACCTGACGGGCGACCGGGCCGTGGCCTACGACCAGCGTCGACAGCGGGTTGCGGATGGCCGCCCGGTGCCGGATCCGGTGCACCACCGCACGCCCGGAGGCGCACAGCACGGTCTGGGCGGCCGCCGCGTACGCCAGCACCGCCCAGCCGATCTCGTGGTGCGGGGCCCAGGCCGCGACGACCTCCATGGTCACGTACCACTGGAGCAGGGCGAGGCCGAGGAGCGCGGGTGCTTCGGAGAGCACCGAAGGGGAGAGACCGAGGCGGTAGAGCCCCCGGTACGCGTGCAGCAGCACCTGCGCCACCGCCTGGACGGCGACCACGGGCCAGGGCCAGCCGGCCGGGGCGCACAGGGCGAACGTGCCGCCCAGCGCCGCGGCGTCGGCGCCGAGCAGCTGCGCGGCGGGCGCGAAGCGCGCGGCGCCGCGTCCACCGCCGAGCTCCCGCGTACCGCCGTCTCCTCTCCGCGGCGGATGAACCGTGTGGGCCTGTACGGCTGTTGCCTGGCCGGCGCCGGGGACCGGTGCACTCTCCATCGTCATCGCTCGGTGCGCTTCCTCATCGTGGGGCCGGACAGGGAGACAATTTCCTGGTAGAGACCGGCAACCGCCCCCGCGGTCCGTCGGACGTCGAACGCCGCCCGGGCATGGCGCAGGGCCCGGTGGGACACCGCCTGGCGCAGCTTCGGATCGGTGAGCAGGGCGGTGAGCGAGGCAGCCAGCGCCGCAGGGTCCTCGGGGGGTACGAGGAGGTGGTCCTCGTCGCCCGGCGGCAGACTCTCCCGCGCTCCGCTGACGTCGCTCATCACCACGGCCCGGCCGCAGGCCATGGCCTCCAGCGGAGCCAGCGCCATGCCCTCCCAGCGGGACGGCAGGACGACGACGTCCGCCGCGTGGATCCACGGCCGTACGTCGGCGCTCGGCCCGGTGAACAGGACGCCGGCCGGGGCAGTGGCCTCCAGGCCGGCCCGGTCGGGGCCGTCACCGACCAGGGCCAGACGCGCGCCCGGCACCCGCAGCCGCCGCCAGGCGTCGAGCAGGACGTCCTGGCCCTTCTGCCGGGTCAGGCGGCCGACGCAGACGACGAGGGGAGCCTGCGGATCCATCCCCTCCGGCAGGGGCAGCGAGGCCCGGGCCGCGGTGCGGTCGGCCTGCCCGCCGGGGCGGAAGCGGTCGAGATCGATGCCGTTGTGGATCACCGACCAGCGGGCGGTGATGCCCGCCTCCTGCCCGGTGCGCCGCTCGGAGTCGCTGACGCACAGGATGTGATCGGCCCAGCGTGCCCCGAACCGCTCCCAGCCCAGGGCGAGTTCGGCGGTACGTCCATCCACGGCCTCGAAGGACCAGGCATGCGGCTGGAACACCGTGGGCACCCGGCCCCGTACGGCGATCCGGCCCGCGAGACCGGCCTTGGCGCTGTGCGCGTGCACCACGTGCGGGCGGCAGTCGCGGACGATCCGCCGCGCGGCGGCGACCTCGCCGGCCAGTCGCGGGCCCGGGGCCCGGGTGGCGGACCAGCCCCGGACCTGAGCTCCCGCGGCGGCCGCCCCGGCGGCCAGCGGGCTTCCGGGTGGGCAGGCCACCACCGGCCGCAGCCCGGCGACGGCCTGGGCCCTGACGAGATCGGTGACGACCCGGGCCACTCCGCCGTCCACGGGCTGAACCAAATGAAGGACTGTCAAATGTCTTTCTTCGGCACGACGCATGTGCAGCACGTACGGCTCTCTTCGCTCAATCCGGTGAGTAAAGCCGAAGTGCACTTTGGCAGACATGTGGCGAAATCGTGCGCGTGACTCGCTCATACGACCACGTGAGTATTACCCGCACGATGCCGCCGATCAGGTGGTCCGTGGGGCTGTTCCGTGACTTTGTGAAGGCGCCGGAATGCGGTGGCGGAATGGTGTCCGGGAAGAGGCGGCAGCGCCATTGTGGGGGTGGTCCGAAGGAATTGCTCCGGTCGGACGTCACTCTGTTCGCCGCATCTCGGGGGAGGCCGGTTGCCGCGATGGATGGCAGCTCCATCAATCTGACGGTCGCGCAGTTCTATTGTCGGCAAAGGGCTCCGCTCGGGCGCCCGTCATGGTGACGCCCTCAGTGGCGCCGTCCTTCCGGCCGGCGGCCCCGGAGAGGCCGCCGGCCGCAGGTCACCCGGAGCGGTCGACGAGGAAGGGGATCAGGGTGAGCAGGTCCCCGCGCGCGCCCTCGTGCAGCTCCACCCCGTCCAGGCAGGCGCGGGCGGCCCGCAGGTGCTCCCGCGCCTCGGTGACCGTGGCCCGGCGCCCGCCTGCCTCGTCGACGAGCTCGGCCGCCCGGCGCAGCCCCGCCTCGTCGAGCGGTCCGGCCCCGGTGAGGAGGGCCTCCAGCCGCCGGGCCGCCGGGTGGACGGACGCCAGAGCGGCGAGGACCGGAAAGGTCTTCTTGAGCCGCCGCAGGTCGCTGTGGACCGGCTTCCCCGTGATCTGCGGATCACCCCAGATCCCCAGCAGGTCGTCCACCGCCTGGAAGGCCACGCCCAGATGCCGCCCCGCCCGGTCCAGCGCGTCGGACGTGGGCGCCGGAGCCCCGGCCAGCGCCGCTCCCAGCGCGGCGGCGCAGCCGAGCAGCGACCCCGTCTTGTGCGTGGCCATCGCCCGGTACTCGTGCGGCAGGACCGCCTCCGGCCCCGTCCACGGACGCGACTCGAAGAGCAGGTCCTGCGCCTGACCGTGCACCAGGTCGCCCAATGCGTCCGACAGGCGGCGCACCGCTGCCGTACCCGTGGATCCGGGGACGTCCGCCAGGGTCCGGACGGCCAGCGCGAACAGGGCGTCCCCCGCCAGGACGGCGGGTCCGGTGCCGTACGCCTTCCATACGGTGGGGCGGCGGCGCCGAAGCTCGTCGCCGTCCATGATGTCGTCGTGGATGAGGGAGAAGGTGTGGACGAGCTCGACGGCGACCGCACCGGTGACCCCGTCCCGGCCGCTGCCCCCCGCGGCCTCCGCGCCGAGCACCGCGAGCGCCTGGCGGACCCCCTTGCCCTGTGAGTCGGGGACCGGGTCGCCGTCCACCCCGCTCCAGCCCAGCGAGAAGGCGGCCGTCTCGGCGTGCCAGGGGTGGAGCCGGCGTACCGACTCCACCAGTGCGGGCCGGACGAGCTCTCGGCACCGGTCGAGTATCTGCGGCGCGGCCGCCTGACGGGTCGTGGACAGCGTCATCGGGCCCGGACCTCCTCGTGTCCGCGCTCCGCGACCGGTTCCACGCCCAGCTCGGCGTACGCCTTCTCCACCATCTCCCGGGCGTTGAGCAGCCCGATCCGGCTCAGCCTGCCCCGCAGTTCGTCCAGCTCGCAGGCCGTGGCCGCGCGGTCCCGCCCGAGCCGGGCGCGCGCCTTGACCAGGCCCAGGGCCGCCAGCGCCTCGCCCCGGGGTTCGGTCATCGCGCGGAACTCCGCGAGGGCCTGCTCGTAGACCTCGCGCGCCTCCTCGTACCGTCCGGCGCGGAAGAGCACGTTGGCGCGCATCTTGTGGTTGTAGGCGAGCGCGCTGGCGAGCTTCATCTCCCGGCAGGAGACCTCGGCCTCGGCGAGCAGGGCCAGAGCGTGCTCCGTGGCCCCGTCCCGGAGGGAAACGATGTCGGCGATGCCGCGCAGGGCCCAGGCCCGGCCCCGCCGGTCGTCGGCGTCGCCCGCGAGGACGGCCGCCTCCTGGAACATCTCCAGCGCCGAGTCGAGCTGTCCGGTGTTGCGGTGGATCTGCGCGATGCCCTCCAGCGCCCACACCGTGTGGCGTGCCTCGCCCCGTGCGCGGGCCTCGGCGAGCAGCTGCTCGTGCAGAGTGGCGACCGTCCCGTAGTCCCCCTGGATGCGCCCGGTCTCGGCCAGTCCGGCGAGCGAGTAGCCGCGAGCGACCACGTCCCCACCGCGCTTGCCCAGCTCGGCGGCGAGGCCCAGCAGCCGGAAGGCGAGGCGCAGCGAACCCCGTTGGCGCGCCAGAGTCCCCCCGCTCCACAACGCCCAGGCCATCGCCCCGGTGGCCCCGGCCGAGCGTGCGGCCCGGTAGCTGGCCTTCCACGCCCGGTCCGCCTCCTCGACCTGCCCCAGTCGGCGGTGCGCCTCGGCCACGGCGAGCCCGCTCCGCGCGACCTCCTCCTGGGAGCCGGAGAGCTCGGCCTGTTCGAGATGCCGTATGCCCTCGGCGAGTACGTCGGTGAGGGAGGCGTTCACCGACATCTTGGTGAGAGCGCCCTGGTACTCGGGCGCCAGTGCCTTGGTCTGCATGGATGCCTTCCGCGCGGTGCCCGGGCCGGACCGGTGTCCGCTATGCACCACATGTATACACGGTGTGCATAGTTGGTCGGTTCTCGGAGCCGGGTGCAGGTGGGGGCGGACGCCGCTCGTTCCCGGGCGGCGAACCGTTCTGTCAGTGATCAAGACGGCAGCGGGGCGTCCAGGGTTGCTCGAACCGCGCAGGACGTTCTCCGGCGTGACCGAACCCTCGCCTCTCGGTGGGCGCGGGGCGGCTCGTGCAGGCCGAAGGGGGAACCCTGGTCGTCGCGGCAGAGCCGGAACCGGCCGAACCGGGGAGCCGACTCGTCGTCCTCACCCAGGTCGGTGCCCTCCGCGCTGCCGCCCAGTTCGCGCACCCGCACCACCGCGGCCGCCATGTCGTCGACCCGGAAGAAGAGGTACGGGCCGCCGCCGAGGACGCCCCCTGTCCGCTGGAGGCGCCGATCGCGTAGCCGCCCTCGCCCGAGGGGCCCGGCTCGAAGTTCCGCCCGGACAAGGCACCGTGGAACGCCCGCACCTTCTCGGACTCGTCCACCCCGAGCTCGAAGAAGGAGATCTCACCGGCCATCGCGGACATCTGCCATCTGTGACGGGGCCGCACACGCCGTGCGGGGACATGCTCGCTCACTCCCACCGTACGGCGCCGGTCCCGCCCGCGCGGCGTCGCCCGGGCCGCTTCCTCGGCACCGCCCAGGCGAAGCAGGCCGTCCAGAACGGTCAGAACCAGGTGGTCCTGACGCCCAGCGCTGTCAACACGGCCCTCAGCCTTCCCGGCCTGTTCCCAGCGCGCGGAAAACGCGTTGCCCGCCCGTTCGGCGCCTGCGACGCTCGGGTCCATGCCTGAACAACAGACCCTTCCGTCGCAGCCGTCCGACCGCCGTACGCACCAGGTCTCCGCCCTCTTCACGCACGGCCGGCTGGTCACGATCCCGCGCAAGCGGGCCCGGTTGGAGCAGCTGCTGGTGCACCTCGCCGAGACGCTGTTCGAGCGCGAGCGCTCGTACACCGAGCGGGAGGTCAACGAGGCGCTGCTCACCGTCCACGAGGACTGCTCCGCGCTCCGCCGCCATCTGGTCGTCGCCGGGCTGCTGGTCCGTCCCCGGGACGGCAGCAGCTACCGACGCGGCAGGTGACCTCCCGCCCCTGCCGCCCGGGATGAGATCCTGACCGCATGGGGATCTTGCGTAAAGCGTGCACGCGCTGCACGAAACGGGGACGGCTGCGGCGCGGAGTGTGCCGCCGATGCCGATTGAAGGAACACGGGGCCGACGCGGCCGACACCGGTACCGACGTGGCGGAGGTCGTGGTGGAGGCCGGTGCACTGGGGGCCGTGGGTCGCGTGTTCGGCGCGATCGCCCGCGCGCTGTTCAACTGACCGCCCGCACAGGGGAGATACCGACGGCCTGCGGGGGGCTCCTGCTCGCGCAGGCCGGTCGCCCTAGCCCGCCGCACCCGCTCACGCGTCCGCCACCGAGTCGGAGTCCACCTCCTCGCGCCCCACGCCCCGCGCGTCCGCGTCCACCGACCGGTGCAGCGCCTCATGGAGCTTCCTGGGGGTCAGGACCCCCAGGAACGGGGCCCCGTCCAGCACCGCGACCCACCACGCGTCGTGGTGGAGCATCTCGCTGGACGCCTGCTTCAACGGGGCCCCGACCGGCACCCACGCCTCCATCCGGCGGGTAGGCCTTGCCGACCTGCTCGAACCGGATCATGTCCGCACAGTGGGAGCGCGCCGGGCACCGGGCACATGGTCCGGGACGGTCCTGGTCACCCGCCTCTCGGCCGACGGCGGCGGGCCATGTGCTGAAGTGGGCCTCTCATCAGGACCGGCCCGGACCCTCGACACAGGAGCCTCTCGTGAACAGCTACCGCCAGCCCGGCGTCGTCCTCACCGACCGGCGTTTCACCGTTCCCCTCGACCACAGCGACCCCGGCGGTGAGCAGATCGAGGTGTACGGGCGCGAGGCCGTGGCCGCCGGACGGGTGGGGGAGGAGCTGCCCTGGCTGGTCTACCTGGAGGGCGGCCCCGGCTTCGGCGCCCGCCGGTTCGTCGGTACGGAGGCCTGGCTCGGCCGGGCCCTGCGCGAGTTCCGGGTGCTCCTGCTCGACCAGCGCGGCACGGGCCTGTCCACCCCGGCCAACCGCCAGACCCTGCCCCTGCGCGGCGGCCCCCGGGAACAGGCCGACTACCTGGCCCACTTCCGCTCCGACGCGATCGTCCGGGACTGCGAGCTCATCCGGCAGCGGCTCACCGGGGGCGCGCCCTGGACGGTGCTCGGCCAGTCCTTCGGCGGGTTCTGCGCGGTCCGCTACCTCTCCTCGGCGCCCGAGGGGCTCGCGGCGGTCCTCATCACCGGCGGGCTGCCCTCACTGGACGCCCACGCGGACGACGTCTACCGGGCCGCGTACCCCCGTATCGAACGGAAGGTCGCCGCGCACTACGCCCGCTACCCGCAGGACGTGGACCGGGCCCGGGCCGTCGCCGCGTACCTGGCCGAGCACCGCCCCGAGAGCGCCGGCCACCGGCTGACCCCCGAACTCTTCCAGTCGCTGGGACAGATGCTGGGCGGCGGCAGCGGCAGCCACCAGCTCCATCACCTGCTGGAGAACGCCTTCGTCCGCACCCCGCACGGCACCGAACTCTCCGACACCTTCCAGGAGGCCATGCGCTCCGCCGTCTCGTTCGCCGGGCACCCGCTCTACGCCCTGATCCACGAGGCGATCTACGGGTACGGCGAGCGCGCCACCAACTGGTCCGCCGAGCGGGTCCGCGCCGAGTTCCCGCAGTTCGACGCGGCGACGGCGCTGGCGGGCGACGGGCCGCTCCTCTTCACCGGCGAGACCATCCACCCCTGGCACTTCGACGTCGACCCGGCGCTGCGCCCGCTGCGCGAGACCGCCGGACTGCTCGCGCGGCGCACCGGCTGGCCCGTCCTGTACGACCCCGCGCGGCTCGCGGCCAACGAGGTGCCCGTCGCCGCCGCCGTCTACCACGACGACATGTACGTGGACACCGAGCACGCGCTGCGCACAGCCGCCGCGATCCGGGGGCTGCGCACCTGGGTGACGAACGAGTACGAGCACGACGGGGTGCGCGCCGGCGGACCGCGCGTCCTGGACCGGCTGCTGGCGATGGTCAGGGACGAGGTCTGACAGCGGTGGACGTCAGCGCTGGAGCGCCTCCAGCGTGGCGTCCAGGTCCGCGGCGGAGCGCGGGGCCCGGTTGTACGGCAGCTTCGACAGAGCCGAGGCCATGCCGCAGGTGTTGGTGACGGCCGAGAAGACGAGGCCCGAGCCGATGCCGGCGGACAACCAGCGGGCGGCCGGGAAACGGACGCCCGCCACCAGCCCGGCCACCACCAGCGAACCGGCCGCCAGCCGCACCTGGCGCTCCAGGGGCCAGACGCCACGGGCGCCCTCGGGCCGGTCCAGGCCGCGGCCGTCGCCTTCCCAGGCGGACGTGCCCCCGGTGAGCGTGGCAGCCTCGATGTCGGCGCCCGCGAGGATCTCGCAGGCCCGGGTGGAGCGGACCCCGGAGGCGCACACCACCAGCAGCGAGCCGCGGGCGGATGCGGACTTGAGGGCGGGCAGGGCGTCGGGCAGCTTGTCGAGCGGGATGTTCAGCGCGCCGGGTACGTGGCCCGCGGCGTACTCGCCGGGAGCCCGCACATCGATCACGGTGAACTCCTCCAGACGGGCTGCGGCCTGGGCGGGGGAGAGGGATGCGGGGCTGGTCACGAGCGGGGTCCTTTCGTCGGCCGGGGGCGCGGGAGGGCTGGGACTCTACACGTGTCCCCAGCACCGGAGAGTGGGCCCGCATTCCGTCCCGTACCCGGAAACTTCCCGATCACGGGCCCGCATTCCGTCCCTCTGCCCCGAGACGTCCCGGCCACGGGCCGCATTTCCGTCCCCGTAACCAAAGAACCCCGGCCATGGGCCCGCTCCGGTGATCGTCGGTAGCCTGCGGGTATGAAGCAGCAGCCACTCGAACCCCTGCCCTCCGACTGGAGCCGCGCCCTGGCGGTGGTCGCCCACCCCGATGACCTGGAGTACGGCGCCGCGGCCGCCGTGGCCGACTGGACCGACGGCGGCCGGGAGGTCGTCTACCTCCTCGCCAGCCGGGGCGAGGCCGGGATCGACACCCTGCCGCCCGAGGAGTGCGCGCCTCTGCGCGAGCGGGAGCAGCGGGCGAGCGCCGCCGTCGTCGGAGTCCGTAACGTGGAGTTCCTGGACCACCGTGACGGGGTGATCGAGTACGGCACCGGACTGCGCCGCGACATCGCCGCCGCCATCCGCCGCCACCGCCCGGAACTGGTCGTCACCCTCAACCACCGGGACACCTGGGGCGGCGTCGCCTGGAACACCCCCGACCACCGGGCGGTCGGCCGGGCCACCCTGGACGCCGTCGCCGACGCGGGCAACCGGTGGATCTTCCCGGAGCTGACGGAACAGGGCCTGGAGCCGTGGAACGGGGTGCGGTGGACCGCCGTGGCGGGCAGCGACCGGCCCACGCACGCGGTGGACGCCACGGCGGGGTTCGAACGTTCCGTGGAGTCCCTGCTAGCGCACCGCACCTACATCGAGGCCCTGAGCGAGGACGAACCGGAGACGTACTGCCGGACCTTCCTGGAGGGCATGGTGCGCGCCGAGGCCGACCGCTTCGGCGGACGCCCGGCGGTCACCTTCGAGGTCTTCGCCCACTGACACCGCCGGGGCGCGAAGCGGTATTGACAATCCCGCTTGCCGATTCTGCAATGGGCGCATGAAGGAACACGACCGGGACGACCCCCAACTCGACGCCGTACTCACCGGGGTCGGCCCCCGGCTGCGCCGCCTGCGCAAGGACCGCGGGGTCACCCTCTCCGCGCTCTCCACCGCCACCGGAATCTCCGTCTCCACCCTCTCCCGGCTGGAGTCCGGCGGCCGCCGCCCCAGCCTGGAACTGCTGCTCCCCATCGCCCGCGCCCACGAGGTCCCGCTCGACGACCTGGTGGGCGCCCCGCCGGTCGGGGACCCCCGGGTGAGGGCCAAGCCGATCGTGCAGCACGGCCGGACGATGCTGCCGCTGACCGCCCGGCCCGGCGGGCTGCAGGCGTACAAGATGGTGCAGGAGGCGGGCAGTGGCGAGGTACCGGAGCAGCGCACGCACGAGGGGTACGAGTGGCTGTTCGTGCTCTCCGGGAAGCTGCGGCTGCTGCTGGCCGAGCACGATCTGGTGCTGGAGGCGGGGGAGGCCGCCGAGTTCGACACCCGGCTGCCGCACTGGTTCGGGCCTGCGGAGGACAAGCCGGTGGAGTTCCTGAGCCTCTTCGGCCCGCAGGGTGAGCGGATGCATGTGAGGGCGAAGCCGAAGCGGGGCTGAGAGGGCCTTCGCGCCGGCTCGCGGAGGTGTTCCCAGATGGGCAAGCGACCGCTTAGTATGCGCCGGAGCAGTGGTAATGCCGACAGTGGCAAGCGGTTGATGCCGACAGTGTTGTGGAGGCCCCTCATGCAGGCATGGCGAGTGCACCGGAACGGCGAGCCGGGCGAGGTGATGAGCCTGGAGGAGACGGACCGGCCCACCCCCGGCGACGGGCAGGCGCTCGTCCGGGTCGCCGCGGCGAACGTCAACTTCCCCGACGCTCTGCTCTGCCGGGGCCAGTACCAGGTGCGGCCGCCGCTGCCGTTCACCCCGGGCGTCGAGGTGTGCGGCACGACGGAGGACGGCCGGCGCGTCCTCGCCACCCCCGCACTGCCGAACGGCGGCTTCGCCGAGTACGTCGTCGCGGACGAGGCGGCCCTGCTGCCCGCCCCCGACGCACTGGACGACGCCGAGGCGGCCGCCCTGCACATCGGCTACCAGACCGGCTGGTTCGGCCTGCACCGCCGCGCCCGCCTCCAGCCCGGCGAGACCCTCCTCGTCCACGCGGCGGCGGGCGGGGTCGGCAGCGCGGCCGTGCAGCTCGGCAAGGCCTCGGGCGCCACCGTGATCGGCGTCGTCGGCGGACCGGACAAGGCGGCCGTCGCCCGCGAAGCCGGCTGCGACCTGGTCATCGACCGGCGCAGCGACGACATCGTCGCCGCCGTGAAGGAAGCCACCGGCGGGCGCGGCGCGGACGTCGTCTACGACCCGGTCGGCGGCGAGGCGTACGCCAAGTCCGTCAAGTGCATCGCCTTCGAGGGCCGCGTCCTTGTCGTCGGCTTCGCCAGCGGCAGCATCCCCGCCCCGGCACTCAACCACGCCCTGGTGAAGAACTACTCCATCGTCGGGCTGCACTGGGGCCTCTACAACACCAAGGACCCCGCCGCCGTGCGTGCCTGCCACGACGAGCTGACCGAGCTGGCCGCCCAAGGCATCGTCAAACCCCTGATCAGCGAGCGTGTCGCGATGGCCGGAGCCGCCGAGGCCGTCCAGCGCGTCGCCGACGGCACCAGCACCGGCCGCATCGTCGTCCTGCCCGGAGGTGCCCGATGAGCACGGCCGTCGACGCCACCGAGGTCCGCCGCCGGACCCGCGAGCTGCTCGCCGCGCACCCGCCCGCCACCACCGGTCGCACCGACTTCCTGAAGGCCCGGTTCGACGCGGGCCTCGCCTGGGTCCACTACCCGGTGGGGCTCGGCGGGCTCGACGCGCCCCGCTCCCTCCAGCAGGTCGTCGACGCCGGACTCGCCGCCGCCGACGCGCCGGACAACGACCCGCGCCGTATCGGCATCGGCCTCGGCATGGCCGCGCCCACCATCCTCGGCTTCGGCACGGACGAGCAGAAGCGGCGCTTCCTGCGCCCGCTGTGGGTGGGGGAGGAGGTCTGGTGCCAGCTGTTCAGCGAGCCGGGCGCGGGCTCGGACCTCGCGGCGCTCGCCACCCGGGCCGTCCGCGACGGCGACGACTGGGTGGTAGACGGGCAGAAGGTCTGGACGTCCAGCGCCCATGCGGCCCGCTGGGCGATCCTCATCGCCCGCACCGACCCGGACCTCCCCAAGCACCGGGGCATCAGCTACTTCATCTGCGACATGACCGATCCGGGCGTGGACGTCCGGCCGCTGCGCCAGATCACCGGGGAGGCCGAGTTCAACGAGGTCTTCCTCTCCGGTGTACGCATCCCCGACAGTCACCGGCTCGGCCCCGTAGGCGAGGGCTGGAAGGTCGCCCAGACCACACTGATGAACGAGCGCGTCTCCATCGGCGGCTCCCGCATCCCGCGCGAGGGCGGCATGATCGGCCCGGTCTCGCAGACCTGGCGGAACCGCCCCGACCTGCGCACCCACGACACCCACCAGCGCCTGCTCACCCTCTGGGTGGAGGCGGAGGTGGCCCGGCTCACCGGGGAGCGGCTGCGCCAGCAGCTCGTCGCAGGACAGCCGGGGCCCGAGGGCTCGGGCATGAAGCTGGCCTTCGCCCGCCTCAATCAGGAGATCAGCGGCCTGGAAGTCGAACTGCTCGGCGACGAGGGCCTGTTGTACGGCGACTGGACCATGCGTCGCCCGGAGCTGGTCGACTTCACCGGACGCGACGCCGGCTACCGCTACCTCCGCTCCAAGGGCAACTCCATCGAGGGCGGCACCAGCGAGGTTCTGCTGAACATCGTGGCGGAGCGCGTCCTCGGGCTGCCCGCCGAACCCCGCAACGACAAGGACGTCGCCTGGAAGGACCTGAGCCGATGACCGCGCCCACCCAGCCCCCCGCCACCCCCGACCTGCTCTACTCCCAGGACGAGGAGGACCTGCGCTCCGCCGTACGCGCCCTCCTCGCCGACCGGGCCGACGCGCCGACGGTGATCGCGGCGACCGAGTCCGACGCGCCGTACGACCCCCGCCTGTGGGAGGCGCTCGCCGCCGGCATCGGCGCCGCCGGACTCCTCGTACCGGAGAAGCTCGGCGGCCAGGGCGCGTCCCACCGGGAGGCCGCCGTGGTCCTGGAGGAGCTGGGCCGCAGCGTGGCCCCCGCCCCGTACCTGACCAGCTCCGTCGTGGCCACCGAGACCCTCCTCGCGCTGGCCGGGGAGGACGGACCGGCCGCCGCGCTCCTGGCCGAGCTGGCCTCCGGAACCCGTACGGCTGCGCTCGCGGTGCCCTTCGCCACCCCGCCCGCAGGCGCGGCGGCGGCCCTCGCCTCGCTCGACGGCACGGTACGGGGAATCGCCGACGCCGCCGTGGCCGACGTGCTCCTGGTGCCGACCACCGAGGGCCTGTACGCAGTCGAGGCGGCGGCCCCCGAGGTGGCGGTGGCACCCCTCGTACCGCTCGACCTGACCCGCCCGCTCGCCGCCCTCACCCTGTCCGGCGCGACCGGCACCCTGCTGGCCGGCGCGGACGCGAGCGCCACCGCCGTACGGCGCGGTCTGCTGGCCGGGGCCGGGCTGCTCGCCTCCGAGCAGCTCGGGATCGCGGAGTGGTGCCTGACCGAGACCGTCCGGTACACCCGCGAACGCCACCAGTTCAACCGGCCCGTGGGCTCGTTCCAGTCGCTCAAGCACCGGATGGCGCAGCTCTGGCTGGAAGTGGTCTCGGCCCGCGCCGCCGCCCGCAACGCCGCCGACGCGCTGGCCACCGGCAGCCCCGACGCCCCCTTCGCGGTCGCGGTGGCCCAGGCGTACTGCTCCGGCGTCGCGGTCCACGCCGCCGAGGAGTGCGTCCAGCTTCACGGCGGGATCGGCATGACGTGGGAGCACCCGGCGCACCTCTACCTCAAGCGCGCCAAGGCGGACTCGATCGCGTACGGCTCTGCGGGCAGTCACCGCGAGGCCGTCGCGGAACTGGCGGAGCTCCCGGCGCCGTAGCCCTGGCGTACACCCCGGCTGAACGGCCCTGGTCCCGTGCCTCGCCCGTCGAGGCGGGGTGTACCAGGGTCTTCCGCGTGCTGTGCAAGCGCACTGTTCCGCCCCGGGTCAGAAGGGGTCCCTTCTGGCCGGCACTAACCAGGCCTGGTGATGTCCACGTCTTCGCGAGTCGGCGGCTCGCCGCGAACACCGTGTCTGCGGCCCATCTGCGTGTCGTCAGTGGCCTCGCCGGGGTCCCGGCCACCGCCTCCGCACATCTCGCCACCGGCCCCGGCACCGGCGCGGGAAAGCGCGCGGAATAACGCTCCCGGGAGGCCGAACTCGAAGAGGGCGCCCAGGGCGTCGCCCACCGCTGAGCCGACGACCGCGCCGGCCGCTCGCTGGATCGGCTTCCTTCGCGCAGGCCGTCCGGGCGTGGCGACGGCCGCACGGCCCGGCTGCCTTCCTCCGCTTCCCGAACCGTCAAAGGCGAACGCGTCTCGTCCACGGAGGTGCACCGCCTGAGACACCCTCGGGGCCGAGACACTCGGACAGGCCACACGACGCTGTCCGGCGTGCGTGGGCGGTCGACCCGCCCGGTGTTCGGTCAGGGCGGGCCGGGAGCGAAGGACAGCATGCGGGCCTCGTGCTGGTCGTCGTCGCCGGGCACGCGCGACGACGTGACGACGACCCGTCCGTCGGCATAGGCCAAGCGCCCGCCGTGTCCGTGCATGTGATACTCATGAGCCGCGGTCGATGCGGGGTGTCGCAGCACCACCTTCTCCGTGCCCGCGCCGCCTGGGCCCATGAGGAAGGTCCGGCCGGGGCGGCTGGGTGTGGCCGACTCGTAGACGAGCACTGCCTTGCTCTTCTCCGCACGCAAGGGGTGCATCGTGCGCGCCTCGTTGGTCTTGACCCCCCAGAGGAACTTCCCGGTGGCCAGGTCGTACAAGCGGATCCTGTCGTTGCCGCCCAGAACGATGAGGCCGTTGCCGACCGCGGTGCCGCGGCAGGGCTGGATACCGCTGCCGCTGCCGTCTCCGGCGCATTGCTCGATACTCTCGCCCCTTGGGTCGATGGTGCTGCCGGGCTTTCCTCCCGGGCCCAGGGCCACGACCCGCCAGTCGTTGATGTGGTCCACGGCGTTCACCGTGGTGAAGACGATCGGTTCGACGGAGAGCATGCTTCCGAGCTTCCATCCGGTCTTGGTCCGGTGGCGCCACAGGACCTTGCCGGTGAGCGGGTCGATCTCGCGGAGCTGGCTGTAGCTCCTGGTCTGGTCGGTGTCGATCGCGCAGGTGGACTTCACCAGGAGCCGGGAGCCGCCCGCCACGTCGTCGGGGAAGCACGGGTCCTCCCAGGGGATGTCGAACAGCGCGGCTCCGTCGTCGACCCGGTAGGCGGTCGCCTTCATGCTCCGGGCGATCGCGAAGGTGCCGGCGCTGATGGCGCTGTACACGGTGAGCGTGCTGTCGCCGTCACCGGTCTCGGGCGGTTCTTCGTGCCATCCCGGCTTCCCGGACTTCAGACCGATCATCTGCAGTTGGTTGCACCGATTCATCCTCTCGGTGTCGGCCCTCTGGTTGTGGACGATCACGACCTTGCCGTCGGGCGTCGGGTTGACCGGTGTCTCGCAGACGGGAGCGGGCAACCGTATGCTCCAGACCTCGGCGCCGTCCGTGAGGCGGTAGGCCGCGACCTTCCTGTACACGGCCTGGACGACGGTGTCGCCGACGATTCACAGGTCATGGACGTTATGGCGCCCGCCGGGCAGGTCGGTCTCGTCGTCGACGATCCATGTCGCCGCATCCCCCGGCTTCCGGGCGGCGTCGATCTCCGCCGTGGTGGGGATGCGCTTCGCCTGCGGGGTGCTGACCGCGGGGGAGCCGGGCGGGGCTGCACCGACCGGAACACGCGTGCGGAGCTCGGGCCCCCAAGTGGCGGAGCAGCGCACCGTGGAACGTTCGCCGCCGTGCTGGCCGTCCCCGCCCGGACCGGGGGGCTGACATCTGGCACCGGGGACACAGGCGTCGCCAGTGCGGCCCGGCCCGGCGGCCCGAGCCCGGCACAGGAGCTGCCCCGGCCGGGACCTGGACCGGTCCTCGCCGGATCGAAGCCAGTTCAGAGGGATCCCCTGTGGCTGTCTCCGATCGCGTATGCAGCCCATTCCCGCAGGTCACAGCGGACTCAACGCGTATTGGTGCAGGTCGAAGAGATCCAGCGGGAAACGTGCTGTTTAATTGCATGTTGTTCGCAATAACAGTCGATCTTGAACAGGGATGTGCAGAGTATGACGGCCCGATCGATACGGGGGGCGGTCGCCGCCACACTGGTGACCGCACTGTCCCTGACCGCGGCAGCCTGCTCCAACCCGGACAGCCCCCAGAGCGGCTCCGGAACCGGGACCACCTCGGCCGTCGTCGGCATCGCCTACGAGCCCGACAGCCTCAGCCCGCTGCTCGGCTACGGCAAGGACGGCAACTCCAAGATCTTCGACGGGCTGCTCACCCTGGACGAGGAGCTGAAGCTCCAGCCGGCCCTCGCCACCGCACTCCCCGAGGTCAGCGCCGACGGGCTGACGTACACGTACAAGCTGCGCCAGGGCGTGAAGTTCAGCGACGGCAAGGCGTTCGGCGCCAAGGACGTCGTCTTCACCTACCGCACCATTCTCGACGCGAAGACCAACAACCCCTCCCGCACCGAGCTGGACGCCGTCAAGGACGTCACGGCCAAGGGCGAGGACACCGTCGTCTTCACGCTCAAGTACCCCTACGCACCCTTTGCCCAGCGCACCGTCCTGCCCATCGCCCCCGAGCACATCGCGGGCAGGCAGGACGTCAACACCGGCGCCTTCACCACCCGGCCCGTCGGCACCGGGCCGTACGTCCTCACCAAGTGGTCCAAGGGCGAGAAGCTCAGCTTCACCGCCAACCCCCACTACTGGGGCGGCGAACCCGAGGTGAAGAAGTTCACCATGGCGATCATCAAGGACGACGACGTACGCGCCACCCGCCTGCGCTCCGGCGACCTGGACGGCGCCATCCTGCCCCCCAACCTGGCCAAGGGCTTCGCCGAGGACAAGGGCAAGAAGACGTACGCGGCGAACAGCTACGACTACCGCACGGTGACCCTGCCCACCGACAACAAGGTCGCCGGCGACACAGCCGTGCGCCGCGCCCTCGATGTCGCCGTCGACCGCCGGACGATGGTCGACGCCATCCTCAACGGCAGCGGCAAGCCCGCCTACGGGCCCGTCCCCACCGACAGCGAGTGGTTCACGAAGGGCACCGAGCGCAAGCACGACCCCGCCGCCGCGAAGAAGATACTCGACGAGGCCGGCTGGAAGCCCGGCAAGGACGGCGTCCGGGTCAAGGACGGCGTGCGCGCCACGTTCCCGCTCTGGTACCTCAGCGGCGACAAGCTCCGCCAGGAGCACGCCCTCGCCTACGCCTCCGACGCCAAGAAGGCGGGGATCGACATCCGCACCGAGGCCGGGACCTGGGAGGTCATCCAGCCCCGGATGAAGCACGACGCCGTCCTCGCGGGCGGCGGTTCGCCCGCCGACCCCGACTTCGACCAGTACACCCTGCTGAAGTCCTCCCTCGCGGGCGACGGCTTCAACAACATGGCCTGGTACGACAACAAGGCCGTCGACGCGGCGATCGAGGCCGGCCGCAGGAGCGGGGACAAGGCCGAGCGGAAGAAGGCCTACGACACGGTCCAGCGCGAGCTGGTGAAGAACCCCGGCTACACCTTCCTCACCCACATCGACCACCTCTACGTCGTCGACGACCGCTTCGGCCCCCTCACCACCCAGGTCGAGCCGCATGACCACGGGCTGGCGTCCGGCCCCTGGTGGAACGTCGAGGACTGGAAGACCGAGGGCACGGGAGGCTCGAAGAAGTGAGCCCCCGCCTCCCCTGGGGGCCGATGGCACGGATGACGGGACGGCGGGCCCTGTTCGCCGTCCCGGTCCTCCTCACCGTCACCTTCGGCGTCTTCGCCGTCGCCGCCGCGTCCCCCTTCGACCCCGTCAAGGCGTACGCGGGCACCGCGGGTCTCACCGCCTCCCAGGAGAACCTGGACCAGCTCCGGGCCAACCTCGGCGTCGACCAGCCGCTCGTCACCCGCTGGTGGAACTGGCTGACCTCGGCCCTCCGGGGCGACCTCGGCGACTCCACCGTGATGCGCCAGCCGGTCGCCGACGTGATCGTCGAACGCATGGGCTGGTCCGTCCTGCTCGCCGCCTCCGCCTTCCTGCTCGCGATCCTGCTCGGCACCGGACTCGGCGTCCTCGCCGCCCGCAGGCCCGGCGGCTGGCTCGACCGGGGCGTCAGCTCCGCCGCGTACACCGTGGAAGCCGCCCCCGCCTTCTGGCTCGGCCTCCTCGCGATCTGGCTCTTCGCCCTGAAGCTGGACCTCCTCCCGGCCGGCGGGCTCACCGACACCGCCAGCGAGACCGTCACCTTCGGCCAGGTCGCCTCCCACCTGGTGCTCCCGGCCGCGGTGCTCGGCATCTCCCAGCTGCCGTGGTTCTTCCTCTACGTGCGCCAAGGGGTCACCGACGCACTCGCCGAGGACCCGGTGCGCGGCGCGCGCGCCCGCGGGCTGAGCGAGCGCACGGTGCTCCTCGGCCACGCCCTGCGCTCCGGCATGCTGCCGATGCTCACTCTGATCGGTTCCCGCGTCCCCGAACTCATCACCGGCGCCCTCCTCATCGAGACGGTCTTCAGCTGGCCCGGTATCGCCGCCGCCACCGTGGAGGCCGCCACCTCGGTGGACTTCTCCCTGCTCGCCGCGCTGACGGTGCTCGCCACCGCCGCCGTCCTGCTCGGCAACCTCCTCTCCGACCTGCTCTACGGGCTCGCCGACCCCCGGGTGGCCTTCGATGGCTGAGACCGCGCTCGCCCTCCCGGGCCGCACCACGCGCCGCATCCGGGTCGCGACCTCCGTGACCATCGTCGTGGCCGTGGCGCTCGCCGTCCTGATCGTGCCGCCGCTGGCCCAGCTCGACCAGCAGGCCGTCGACCTGTCCAACAAGCTCCACCCGCCGTCCTGGGCGCACCCCTTCGGCACTGACGACGTCGGCCGCGACCTGCTGCTGCGCTGTGTCTACGGGCTCCGCGTCTCGCTGCTCGTCGGCCTGGTCGCGGCCCTCACCGCCACCGTGCTCGGCACGGCGATCGGTGCCCTCGCGGCGGCCTCCGGCGGCTGGACCGACCGGATCGTGATGCGGCTGGTGGACACCTTCTCCTCGGTGCCGCACCTGCTGCTCGGGATCTTCATCGTGGCCATGTTCCGGCCCGGTGTCTGGCCGGTGATCATCTCGGTGGCCCTCACCCACTGGCTCTCCACCGCCCGGATCGTCCGCTCCGAGGTGCTCTCACTGCGCTCGCGCCCCTTCATCGACGCGGCGGTCTCCGGCGGTGCGTCGCGGGGCCGGGTCATCGTGCGCCACCTGCTTCCCGGAGTGCTGCCGCAGGCCGGGCTCGCGGCGGTCCTCATGGTCCCGCACGCCATGTGGCACGAGTCCGCGCTCTCCTTCCTCGGGCTCGGACTCCCCGCCCACCAGGCCAGCCTCGGCAACCTCGTCCAGTCCGCGCGCGGTTCGCTGCTCGCGGGGGACTGGTGGCCGACGCTCTTCCCCGGCCTCTTCCTGATCATCCCGACGCTCGCCCTGGCGGGGATCGCCGGGGCCTGGCGGGACCGGATCAACCCGCGCCGGAAATCGGAGCTGATGCTGTGACCGCCGACCGCGAGAGCCTGGAGGCTCCTGTCCTTGACGTCCAGGACCTCTCCGTACGCTTCCGGATGCGTGGCGGGCGGGACATCGCGGCGGTCAGCGACGCCCGGTTCTCCGTAGCGGCAGGGGAGTGCCTCGCCCTCGTCGGCGAGAGCGGCTGCGGCAAGTCGGTGCTCGCCTCCGCCCTGCTCGGCCTGCTCCCGGCCAACGCGCAGACCACCGGCAGCGCGGTGCTCGGCGGGGACACGGACCTGCTGACGGCGGGGGAGCGGACCCTCGCCCGTACGGTACGGGGACGGCGCATCGGCCTCGTACCGCAGAGCCCCGCCGCCCACCTCACCCCCGTGCGCACCGTCCGCGCCCAGCTGGAGGAGACCCTGCGCGAGCTGACGCAGGTGCGCGGGTCCGCCGCCGTCCGGGAGGCGGCGGGAGAGGCGGCCGCCCGGGCCTCCTTCCCGGCCGACCACCTCGACCGCTACCCGCACGAACTCTCCGGCGGCCTCGCCCAGCGGGCCGCCACCGCCCTCGCCCTGGTCGGCGACGCCCCGCTGCTCCTCGCCGACGAGCCGACCACCGGACTCGACCGGGACCTGGTCGAGCGGACCGTCGACGAACTGCGCCGCCACACCGACGAGGGCCGGGCGCTGCTGATCATCACCCACGACCTGGCGGCGGCCGAGCGGATCGCGGACCGGGTCGCCGTGATGTACGCGGGCCGCATCGTCGAGATCGCCGACGCCGGCCCCTTCTTCGGCGCACCCGGCCCCCGCCACCCGTACGCCAAGGGCTTGCTCGACGCCCTGCCCGAACGGGATTTCGCCCCCGTCCCCGGCATGCCGCCCGAGCTCGGCGCGCTCCCCGAGGGCTGCTCCTTCGCCGCCCGGTGCGCCCGCGCGGACGCTCGCTGCACCGCCGAACGCCCGGCCTTCGACGACGAACTCGCCTGCCACCACGGGCGGACCGGCCGTGCGCACTCCCTCACGAAGGAGGCCGCCGATGCTTGAGCTGACGCGTATCACCGCCGGGTACGACCGCCGCGCCCCGGTCGTCCGCGATAGCTCCCTGCACGTCGGACACGGCGAGGCGGTGGGGCTCCTCGGTCCCAGCGGCTGCGGCAAGTCCACCCTGGCCAAGGTCGCCGCTCTCCTGCACCGCCCGGACGCCGGAACGATGACCCTCGACGGGACGGTCGTGCGCGGCTGGCGGCACCGCGCCCCGCAGGAGCAGCGCACGGCCGTGGGCGTCGTCTTCCAGCAGCCCCGGCTCTCCGCCGACCCCCGTCTCAGCCTGCGCGAACTGATCGCCCAGCCGCTCCGGTCCACCGGGCGCCGCCGCGAGGTCCCGGCACGGGTGGCGGAACTGGCGCTGCTGGTAGGCCTCTCCGAGGAGCTGCTGGAGCGCCGCCCGCACGCGGTGAGCGACGGGCAGTTGCAGCGGGCCTGCCTGGCGCGGGCGCTCGTGCTGCGGCCGGGGCTGCTCATCTGCGACGAGATGACCGCGATGCTCGACGCCTCGACGACGGCCGCCCTGGTCGCCGTGGTGGAGGCCTACCGCGCGGAGTCCGGAGCCGCCTTGCTGGCCGTCGGCCACGACCGGGTCCTCCTGGAACGCTGGTGCGACCGGACGGTCCTCTGGGGCGAGCGGAGCGTGGAGAGCGTGCCGGTGGGGTGACGGGGCCTGCCGCGGGTGGTCAACGCCTCCCCGCAGCGGGAACGTGGAACGCGATCCATCGAACCGCTACGCGCCCTGGCCCGGGCAGGACACGGCAGTGTGCACCCCCGCCACCGCCCGCCCTGCAGCTGCTCATCGACATCAAGGCCGACGGCGTCGCCGCCTACCGCGAACTCGACCGGCAGCTCGCTCGTTACCGCCCCTTGTCCACCCGCTACCACCACGGCCGGATCCGCCCCGGAGCCGTCACCGCCGTCATCTCGGGCGACCGTGCCGCCCGGGCGCCGATGGAGGCCCAGCGCACCCGCCTCGCCTTCTACGACGGACGCCCCGACGATCTCGGCACCGCAGCGCCCGCCTCGTTCACCCCGCTGATCAGCGCGAACTGGACCCAGACCTTCGGCTGGCTCGGTGCGGGCCCCTTCCCCCGTGCCGAGCGCGGCCGGCTCCGTACCCTCGTCACCGCCGCCCACCGCGAGGGCCGCCGCATCCGCTTCTGGGCCACCCCCGACGTGCCGGGGCCCGAGCGCGAGGCCGTGTGGAACGAGCTCCTGGCTGCCGGGGTCGACCACCTGAACACCGACGACCTGGCCGGGCTCGAACGCTTCCTCCGCGCCCGGGCGGGCGCGGCCCCGACCCCGTAACACCGCACAGCGGGGGAGTACCCGTTCGGCGGACACGCCAGTGCGCCGAACGGCCGCCCCGCTGCGCCACACTGGCGGCCGAATGCCGCAAATCCGGCGCGGCGGAGGAGGTTGGCCATGGCCATTTCGATCTCACTGGTGCTGCTACTGACGGTCCTGGCGGTGATCTTCCTGCGCAACGGAGGGCTGAAGGTCTCGCACGCGCTGGTCTGCGCCCTGCTGGGCTTCCTCATGGCCAGTACGAGCATGGCGCCGACCATCCACGACGGCATCGGCGCCACCGCCAACCTGGTCAGCAGTCTGCACCCCTGACGCCGGCCACCGGCCCGTCCGTCCCGGGCCGTCCACGTGGCGCCCGTCGATCCCCCACAATGGGGAGATGTCCTTCCCGCCCCCCGGACGGCACTCGGGCGCCGCCCACCACGAGTACTGCAACACCGGCCTCTGCTGCCGGTGCCAGATGCGTACCTGGACGACGAAGGCAGGCAACGAGCGGCTCTGCGGGCCGTGCGCGGCCTGCTGCCAGGTCTGCGGCCGGGCGCCCGCACCCCATCTGGACGGCCTCGACGGCGGGGTGTGCGCCGAGTGCCGCGGCCTGTGCGGGCGCTGCCACGCCCCGAAACGGCCCGACGGATCCTGCGCCTGCGACCGCTGGCGGGAGAACGCCAAGAGCAATCCGCGCGGCTATGTCCTCCAGGCGCTGCCGCAGCAGCTCCTCCAGGCGCTCGGCGGCCGGGTCCCGAGCACCGTCCACGACCTGATCCACCAGGAACTGGCCCGTAAGCGAACCGCCGGCCTCCTCCGTGAGCGCATCGAACGCCGCTGGAACCTGCGCTGGGCCCACGCCCTCAACGAGAAGACCGAGGACGGCCACCGCCGCTGGAGCGCCCAGGACATCGCCGAGCAGCTGCTGATGCCCGGCTCCTGCTCCGACCCGCAGTGCGAGGACGGCCACCTCGTCGCCACCGACACCCCGTGCCCCCGCTGCCGGCAGCCCCTGCACCGCTTCGTCACCTCGGTCGCCGACCACACCGCGACCCCGGAGCACGCCCACGCGGCTGCGGCCCGGATCCGCCGGGCGATGCTGGAGAACCGCTCGCGCAAGAAGCTCCCGCCGCGCGGATAGGCGGCGCGCACAGGCGGACAGGGCGCGGCTCGGCATCGGCCCCGACGCAACGGCGTACGCGGACTCTTCAACGGCATCGTGGTGGGGCGCGGCACCGGCTGAGCCATCGCGGAAGCACGCTGACGCCGCACGGAAGTGCACTCCACCGCCCGTGGTGAGCGGTGCGCACGCCCTATGCTCGCGGCCATGGAGCAACGGGAAGTCGTGAAGCGCGTGATCGGCATCCTCACAGAGGCGCGCGAAATGCAGCGCCTGCTGGAGGCGGACCTCGAAAGGGAAGATCTGGACGCGGGTGCGGGCGCCGTCACCGCCCTGCTGAACGAGACGATGCCCCACATCGCCATCCCCGACGATTTCTCCGTCGAGGAGGTGGTGACCGTGGTCGGGCGCGAGGTCGGCGGCGCGGTGGAGCAGCTCGTGAGCGCCTTCACGCTCGCCTTCACGATGCTGGCACAGGTGCACGACTCCGGACAGACGGACGTGTCGTCGGCCGATGTCCTCCAGGACCTGGCGCTGCGGGTCGAGGCCGGCGGCCCCGAGGATGAGGACGACGGCCCGGTGCTCTAGAGCTGGCGGCGGCGGCCTCCCGCGTCCAGCGGCGTGCGTGGGCATAGTTGAGGGGAGAAGCGTGCGTCTCCTCGCGGTACGGAGGCAGCTGTGGGTAAGAGAACCGGCATGGCCCGCGCCAAGGCGCACCGGCTGAAAGGCATGAAGAAGGAGTCGGACGGCATCGCCCTCGGCGACGAGCGGATGAAGGCCGAAGGAAGGCAGGAGCAGGAGGCGGCCCGCCAGGAGGAAGAGCGGGTCCGCGCACTGCGGGAGGCCTCCGACCGCTGAGGGCGGGACGCCCGTGCCGTCGCGTTCGCCGCGTACGGTACGGGCGCCTCTCCGCGTACGCACCTGCCTCCCGCTTACGGGCGTGTCTCCCGACGTGCTGACGGTGAGCCGCTTCAGCCGGCCCGCGCCGCCTTCGTGACCGCGTCCACCGTCTCCTTGTCGAGGGCCGCCCGCACGAGCGCGGCCGCGAACCTCGCGTCGTCGTGTCCCCGCGCCGCCTGGGCCAGCTCGCCGGGGTCGGTGGGCAGGCCCAGCCGCTCGGCACCCTGCAGCCCCTTCGCCCCCACCCAGGGGCCGGTCTCCGGCCAGAGCGACTGCACCTCGCGTACGAAGATGTCGGCCCCGGCCGGTCCGATGCCCGGCACGCGCCGGAGCTCCTCCATCAGCCGGCCCCGGTCACCGTCGGCCTCCTCGCGCAGCCGACGCAGATCACCCCGCCAGGTGTCCAGGACCAACCGGGCGCCCTCACCGAGCTGGGTGGCGGTGCGCTCGTCGTAACGCCGGTAGTGGCCTTCCCCCAGCGCGTCCACCCGCTGCTGCCACGTGGCGTCCACCATCCGGCGCGGGGTCCGCATGCCGCGGTCGAAGAGGGCCCGGGCGGCCGCGACGGCGACCGAGGCGCGGATACGGGCGGACAGCAGGAGGCTCAGCACCAGGAGCTGGTAGAGGGGCTGCGGGGTGTCCTTGAGCCGGATGCCCGCCTCCTCGGCATACGTCCGGCCGCACTCCTCCACCAGCGCGCCGGCGATCCGGCGTGCCGGGGGCGCTTTCTCCCCGCTCATGCCAGACCGAAGACCCGTGCGACGAAGAACCCGGCGACCACCAGCGCGCCGAGCACGATGAGGCTGATCCAGACGGCCGGGTGTTCCCAAACGCCGCCGTCCGCGCGCTCCTCGTGGGCGTCGCCGATGGAGCCCTCGGCGGGGGGCGTCTCTGTGGGGGGATTCAAAAGAACAACCATGTCTCCAGGGTCCCTCGGTCCCCGCTCCGGCGCACGCTGTGCGGACCGGGCCCTTCCGCCACCGGGACAGGGCCGTACGGAGGCACCCCGGGCACGGAGCGCTGCAAGCGGGGAAATCGGGGCACCGTCAAGGAATGCCCGCAGTTTCCGCGCCCGTCATCAAGCTCGTGCAGCGCACCACCGAACCCGCAGGGGTACAGACGCTGCGCTCGACCGCGGCCGCCGTCATCGCCTACTCCGTGGCCGTCTGGGCCCTGCCCGAACCGGCTCCGCTGACCGCGCCCCTCACCGCGCTCCTGGTCGTGCAGGTGACCCTCTACGCCACCCTCACCACCGGCATCCGCCGCGTGAACTCCGTCATCGTCGGCGTGCTCATCGCCATCGCCTTCAGCTCCCTGGTGGGGCTGAGCTGGTGGAGCCTCGGCCTGACCATCTTCACCTCGCTGCTGATCGGGCGGCTGGTGCGGGTCAACGAGTTCGTCCCCGAGGTGGCGATCAGCGCGATGCTCGTGCTCGGCGTCGCCCAGGTCGCCGACACCGCCTGGGACCGGGTGTGGGAGACGCTCATCGGGGCGGTGGTCGGACTGTTGTTCAACCTGGTCTTCGCACCGCCCGTCTGGGTCGGGTCGGCAGGCTCCTCCATCGGCTCCCTGGCCGGCCGGATGGGCACCATGCTCCGCAGCATGGGCGAGGAGGTGGTGGGGAACAACCCCGTGCCAAGGGCGGCGGCCCGGCTCCACGAGGCCCGCAAGCTCGACCACGACATCGTCGAGGTCGACGCCTCGCTCCGCCAGGCGGAGGAAAGTCTCACCCTCAACCCGAGGGTGAGACAAGGGCTGCTCTACCGGGTGGTCCTGCGCACCGGACTCGACACCCTGGAGATCTGCGCGGTCGTGCTGCGGGTCCTGTCCCGCACCCTCACCGACCTGGCGAAGGCCCGCACCGAGGAGACGCTGTTCCCGGCCGATGTGGCTGGCCTGCTCCAAGAGCTCTTCGGCCAGCTCGCCGACGCCATCGAGAGCTTCGCCGAACTCGTCACCACCCCGCTCGCCGCCGACGGCGAGGCGGCGGAGGACCGGCTCGCCGAGGCGCTCACCCGCAGCCGCGCCACCCGCGACCGGGTGGCCGACCTGCTGCTGGAGGACGTCCAGGAGCACCCGCGCCAGTGGCAGCTGCACGGGGCCCTGCTCGCAGAGATCGACCGGGTGCTGGCCGAGCTCGACATCGACGAACGGACGAAGCGGCTGGGCGAGGAGCTGGACCGGCGCGCGTCCGAGGCCCACGAACGCCACCCCCGGGTGCGCGCGGTGGTCCGGCGGCTGAGCCGGGCCACCACGTGAAACCTCTCCTGTGGGGTACGCGGGATGCGGAAGCCTCCGGTCGCTGGTTCGCTGGAGGCAGTGGTTCCCCTGGTCCAAGGAGTGGTGATGAGCGGTTCCGACGAACCCGCCGACCTGGCGCGGCAGATGCGTGAGAAGGCCCAGCAGCTCGCCGAGGCGGCGGAACGCGAGACAGACCCGCAGGAACGTCAGCGGCTGGAGAAGAAGTCCCGGACGATCCGGGACCGGAGCGAACAGCAGAGCGGTATGGCCGCCGGAGACATCTACCCCGAGAAGTAGGCGGCCCCGACGTACCGGCCCCCACGCGGGGCGTTACCGGCCCCCACGCGGGGCGTCCCGCCCGCCCTCGGCCCGTGCCCGGGGCGGGCGGTCCATGTGCGCCGTCACCCCGCCCACTCCAGCAGCCGCTCCACCGGCCAGGTGGTCACCACCCGATCCGCCGGTACGCCGCACTCCTCGGCCCGTGCGCAGCCGTTGATCTGCCAGTCCAGCTGGCCGGGGGCGTGCGCGTCGGTGTCGATGGCGAAAAGGGTGCCCGCCTCCACTGCCTTGCGCAGCAGCCGGCGGGGTGGGTCCAGCCGCTCCGGCCGGCAGTTGATCTCCACCGCCGTCCCCGCCTCGGCACAGGCGGCGAAGACCCGGTCCACGTCGAACTGCGACTGCGGCCTGCCGCGCCCCGACAGCAGGCGGCCCGTGCAGTGGCCCAGCACGTTCGCCTGCGGATGGCGTACGGCCGCCTCCAGGCGCCGGGTCATCGGGGCCGGATCCATCCGCAGCTTGGAGTGGACGGAGACCACCACCACGTCCAGCTGCTCCAGCAACTCCGGCTCCTGGTCGAGCGAACCGTCCAGCAGGATGTCGCACTCGATCCCGGTCAGCAGGCGGAACGGCGCCCACTCCTCGTTGAGCCGTGCCACCACCTCCAGTTGCTCCCGCAGTCGCTCGGGTGACAGGCCCTTGGCCACCGTCAGCCGGGGCGAGTGGTCGGTGAGCACCGCCCACTCATGCCCCAGCTCCGCCGCCGTGCGGCCCATCTCCTCGATCGGACTGCCGCCGTCCGACCAGTCGGAGTGGAGATGACAGTCGCCCCGCAGCCGGGACAGGAGCTCCAGGCCCTTCTCGGGCGCGGGCTCGGCGGAGGCTTCGTCCTCCAACCGCTCCAGATAGCCCGGAACCCCACCCGCCTGGGCTTCCCGGATCACCTGTGCGGTACGGGGCCCGATCCCGGCAACCCGCTCCAGGGTCCCCGCGGCCACCCGCCCGGCCGCCTCCCCGGGGCCCATCGCGGTCACGGCCTCGGCCGCCGTCCGGAAGGCCTTCACCCGGTAGGTGGCGGCCTGCGAGCGCTCCAGCAGGAACGCGATACGCCGCAGAGCGGTGACGGGGTCCATGGGCACCTCCACAGGGAGCGTCGGCCGTCCCGCAGGTCACCCCTGCGGGGCCGCCCTTCACCAGGATGGCCGCAGCGGGGCCCGGACGGCCACCGCACCGCAGTCATCCGGGGCCGGGCGACCCGTCGGCTCCCTGCGGCCCCGCCACCCAGCGCCGGGCCGCGAAGTCGTAGTCGTGGACGGACCGCCCCGGCGCCCCGCTCGTCCGGAACGGGCGCCCGCCGTCGTCGATCAGCACCGTGCCGGAGCGGCCCCCGCCGCTCCACCGCAGCTCCGCGACCCAGTCGCAGTCGCAGCGGACGGTACGCCCGGTGACGAGGAAGACCTTGGAGAGCCGGCACCCACCGGCGTACAGGGAGGGAGCGAGGCGCCGGGGGCGCGGGCGCGGGCTGGTGCTCGTCGCGGTGTACGTAAGTGGCGGCGGGCGGAACGGAACCGCCGGGGGCCTCCCTATCCGACGCGTCCGAGCCCGCGCCCACGTCCGCGTCCCCACCGGCCTGGGCGGCCGGGGCGACTGCCCTCTCCGCGGCTCCTCCGGTTTCGACGGGCGGGGTGACTGCCGCCTCCGCGGTTCCCCCGGCTCCGGCGGCAAGGACCTCCGCCGGTTCCGACGCCCCTGCCCGGCGGCCGGGCCCACCGCCGCCTCTCCCTCTCCGCCCTCTCCGCCCGCCCCGGCTTCGGCGGCCGGTGCCATCGCCGCCGCCTCCTGCCGCTCCTCCCGTTCCGCGTCCGCCCGTAGCCACAGCCGGTGCAGTGTCTGCCGTTCCTCGGCGGTGCGGCCGCACAGCCGTGCCAGCCGTTCCACCGGGGCGAACTCCGCCGGCACGGTCCGCCCGGTGCAGTACCGGTGGAGCGTCGAGCCGCTGACCCCGATCCGCTGGGCGAGGGCCGCGTACGTCCGGCCAGAGCCCTCCCGCAGCCCCCTCAGCCGGTCCGCCAGCACCTCCCGTGCGAGCTCCTCGCCCGCCCGTCGGTCGCCCGTTCCCTCGTCACCGCACACCCGCTCGTCCTCCCACCGGGACTTCCGTACCGAGCTGGACACCGGCGCCCGGCAGACCATCACCGTCGCCCCCACCACCGCCAGGCCAAGGCGCTCGCCGCCGAGCTGCGGACCGCGCTGGCGACCTGCCGCGACCGGCTGAAGGGACAGGAGCCCGGCCTGGAGGGCGTCAGCCGGTACCACGGCCGGGTGAACGTGGAGGAGGGCGCTCACGTGTACGGCATCGACACGTCCTACCCGGAGGTCGGCTACACCGACATCGGCCTCCACTCCGTCGGCCGGGACGGCCGCACGGTGACCGTCCTGGAATGGGGACAGCTGGGCGACCTGGACGGCGCCCCGCGGAAGAGATTCAGGAAGACGACCGGCACCGCCGTCGCCAAGCTGCACGGAGACCGCGTCGGCGGACCGGCCGGCACGGGGATCCGGCCGGTCCGCCGACGTGCGCAGTCCCCGCTGCCGGGAGCATGCTGGCTGTGTGACCCGGCACGATGCGACCCGGCCCACTCCGTCCCCCGGAAGCGGGGCCGCGGCCGGGCGAGACGACGGCGGCGGCCGTGTACCGGACGACCTGTCCCTCGTACTCGCGCAGGGGGTGGTCAGCGCGGTCGAGTCCGCCGGGGGATACGCGGGCGGCATCTACCTCCGCTCCGGGACGCCCGGGCTGCTGCGCCTCGCCGTCCTCGCCGGCCTGCCCGGGCCGCTGTTCCGGCCCTGGTGGCGGATGCACGTGAACCGGCCGTTCCCCGTCTCCGAGGCCTACCGCACCGGGCGGCCCGTGCTGCTCGCCGACGCGGAGGAGGCCATGCGGCGGTTTCCCCAGCTGATGGCCGGGCTGCCGTTCCCGTTCGGCTCACTGTGGGTCCCGATCACCGGCCGGCGGGGCAGCATGGGGGTGCTGGCCGTCCTGCGCTCCGCCACCCCCGGCGAGCAGATCGCCCCCGCCGACGGGGAGCGACTGCTGCGCCTCGGCCGCCGTCTCGGCGCCGCGCTCGTCGATCTGGAATCGCGGTCCCTCCCCGTCGTCTGGGAGAAGGAGCCGATCCCCGTCCAGCTGCCCTCCGCCCCCGCGCCCCCGGTGCGGGTCGGCAGCTTCGACTGGGACCTGCACTCCGGGGCCCTCACCGCGGACGACGACCTGTGCGCGATCTTCGGCACCGAACCGGCGGAGTTTCCCGGCACCGTCGACGCCCTCGCCGGACGGCTCGTACCGGAGGACGTGTACGGACTGTGGGCCCTGGCCCGGCAGACGGTCGAATCCGCCGATCCGGTGGTCCGGCGGATGCGGCTGCGCGGCCCTGACGGCCGGTACCACCTGCTGGAGCTCTCGGGCCGCTGGACGCACCCGGACGGGGAGAGCGCCGAGAGCCATCTGACCGGCTTCGTGGTCGACTTCGGCGCGGGACCCGTCATCGCGGAAGCGGCGGACCGGCTGCCCCGGGGGATCGTCTCCCTGGACCGGATCGGGCGCATCACGTACGCCAACGCGCTCGCGGAGGAGCTGCTGGACCGCCCGCGGTCGGAGCTGGTCGGCCACGTCGTGTGGGAGGTGCTCCCGTGGTTCGGACATCCGGCGTACGAGGACCACTGCCGGGCCGCCCTGATCTCCGGCGAACCCGTCCACTTCCTCGCCCGGCGGGCCCCGTCGTTCTGGCTGTCGGTCTCGCTGTACCCGGGCCACGACGGGCTGAGCGCGGTCTTCCAGGCCACGGAGCAGCCGGCGTACGCGCCCGGTTCCGTCACCGCGCCCGGACTGGGCATCGGCTCCACCGCCGACCGGTCCTCCGCGCTCTACCGTCCGGTGGCCCTGGCCATCGCCCTGACCGAGGCGGTCACGGCCCGTCAGGTCTCCGCCGTGGTCACCGAGGAGCTGCTGCCCGCGTTCGGCGGCCGGCAGCTCGCCATCTACCTGCTGAGCGATCGTCACCTCCACCTCGCCTGGGAGACGGGGTTCCCCAAGGGGTTCCTCGAACGCTTCGACGGGGTCGGGCTGGATGTCTCCATCCCCGGCGTGGAGACCCTGACCACCGGCCGGCCGATCTTCTTCGAGTCCATGCAGCGCCTGGCCGACGCATACCCGGGCATCCCGATGGAGACCGACGTCGGGGCGCGGGCGTTCCTGCCGCTGATCGCGTCGGGGCGGCCCGTCGGCTCCTGCATCCTCGGCTTCGACCGGCCCCGGGGGTTCAGCCCGGAGGAGCGCACCGTGCTGACCGCCCTGGCCGGGCTCATCGCCCAGGCCCTGCAACGCGCCCAGCGGTACGACAGCGAGTCGGCGCTGGCCCGGGGGCTCCAGGACGCCCTGTTGCCGCACCGGCTGCCGGAAGTCGAGGGGGTCGACACCCTCGGACGCTATCTCTCCGGCACCCAGGACATGGAGGTGGGCGGCGACTGGTACGACGTCATCGAGACCGGCGACGAACTCGCCCTGATCATCGGCGACGTCCAGGGGCACGGCGTCGCCGCCGCCGCGACGATGGGGCAACTGCGCAGCGCTGTACGGGCGTTCGCCCTCAGCAACCACGACCCGCAGGAGGTGATGAGCGGGACCAACCGGCTGCTCATCGATCTCGACCCGGGCCAGTTCGCCAGCTGCTGCTACATCGCGCTGGACCCGCTCACGGGGCGGGCCCGCGCCGTACGGGCGGGCCACCCGCAACCCTTGCTGCGGCATCCGGACGGCCGGACCGAGGTGCTGGACCTGGCCGGCGGCATCGTGCTCGGCGTGGACGGGCAGGCGACCTACCCGGTCACGGAGCTGCGACTCGACCCGGGTGCCTTGCTGGTCCTGTTCACCGACGGGCTCATCGAGCGGCCCGGGACCGACATCGACGAGGGTATCGAACGGCTGCGTGCCACCATGGCCGGGATCGGCTCCCTCCCGCTGTCCGGGACGGCGGACCGGGTGATCGAGGAGGCGCGGCAGGCCACGGACCGGCCCGACGACATCGCGATCCTGCTGGCCGCCCGCTGGACGCGCATCCCGGAGAAGGCGCCGACGCTGTCCCGGGAGGCCGCCCCGCCGGACCTGTGGCGGACGTTCCGCGGGCCGGGCCCGGGTGGCCCGGAGAGTGCCCCGGACCCGGCCTGAGGGGTGGCGCTGCCGCTCAGGCGCCGGAGGCGTCCAGCATGCCCTCGCGCTCCACGACCTTGATCCGCTCACGGCCCTGGGCGACGCCGAGCGCCTGCTCGTGGGCGTCCAGCTTGTGCCAGCCCTCCCACGTGGTGTAGCGGACGTTCCGGCTCTCCAGGAAGGCCTCGACGGCCTCCGGGGCGGGCGTCGCCGGCTCGGACAGACGACCGGCGGCGCGGTCCTCGAGCAGGCAGGCGACCGTCTCGTTGGCGTCGCCCTTGGTGTGCCCGATCAGGCCGATCGGGCCGCGCTTGATCCAGCCCGTGACGTAGACCGAGGCCATGTGCTCGTCACCGGCGATGACGCGTCCCGCCTCGTGCGGGACCGTGCCGGAGGCCACGTCGAAGGGAAGCTTGGGCAGCTCCTCCGAGTAGTAGCCGACGGCTCGGTAGACGCTCTGCATGTCCCAGTCGGTGAACTTGCCGGTGCCCCTGACGTTACCGGTACCGTCCAGCTCGGTGCGCTCGGTGCGCAGCGCGGCGACCTTGCCGTCCTCGCCGAGGATCTCGACCGGGGACTCGAAGAAGTGCAGGAAGAGCTTGTGCGGGCGGTCGCCCACATCGCGGATCGCCCAGTTCTCCAGGGTCTGCGCGACCATGTTGGCCTGCTTGTTCTCCCGCCGGGTGGCGATGGAGCCCTCGTCGTACTCGATGTCCTCGGGGTTGACGATGACCTCGATGCTGGGGGAGTGGTCCAGCTCCCGCAGCTCCATGGGGCTGAACTTGGCCTGCGCCGGGCCACGCCGCCCGAATACATGCACCTCCAGCGCCTTGTTCGCCTTGAGGCCCTGGTACACGTTGTCCGGGATCTCGGTCGGCAGCAGCTCGTCCGCCGTCTTGGCCAGCACCCGGGCCACGTCCAGCGCCACGTTGCCGACACCGAGGACGGCGACCTTCTCCGCGGTGAGCGGCCAGGTGCGCGGGACCTCGGGGTGGCCGTCGTACCAGGAGACGAACTCGGCCGCGCCGTAGGAGCCGTCCAGCTCGATGCCCGCGATGTCGAGCGACCGGTCGGCCTCGGCGCCGGTCGAGAAGATCACCGCGTCGTAGAAGGACCGCAGGTCGTCCAGGCCGATGTCGTTCGGGTAGCTCACGTTGCCGAAGAGGCGGATCTGCGGCTTGTCCAGCACCTGGTGCAGCGCCTTGACGATGCCCTTGATCCGGGGGTGGTCGGGGGCCACGCCGTAACGGATCAGGCCGAAGGGCGCGGGCATGCGCTCGAACAGGTCGATCGAGACCCCCGGGTCCTGGCAGACCTCGGATTTGAGCAGCGCGTCCGCAGCATAGATACCGGCAGGGCCGGCTCCGACAATGGCGACGCGGACGGGGCGTGTCATGGCGTGGTGATCCTTAAGGCGGGCGAACGCGGGCAGGTACAGCGTACGTCGAAGGTAAGGGTTGGCTTACTAGTCTCCACCCCACACGGTAAGCCCTGGTCCCGTGGAGCCTCCGACCCGGCCTGCGGAACCGCCCGATAAGTCCGTTCCTATGAGGCGGTATGGGTGATTTTGGCCTTTTAGCCCTCTCTTCCATAAAGGCCCTATTAGGGCTCTTAGATGGTTTTGGACGCGCCTGTTTCGGCCGCCTCCGTGCGAAGTGGTGAGCATCACGTCCGGAGGTGCGGACGCGGAAGTGGAGGGTTCGGTTCCCTTCTGCGCCAGGAAAGTTGACACCGTGACGGAACGGGCGCGGCCGGCAATTCGTGCATTCGATCTTGCGGAGAAAGGTCATCCGGAATTCGGGGCTTGTTCTGTCCGGCGCTTTTCGCCTACGGTCACGATCAATCCGGATGGAACGCCGAATCCTGCCGCCGTCCGGGAATCCGAAACCCACCCACGTACGGCAGGAGCGGGGGACCCAGGTAAGCCGCCGATCCGGTATCCGGAACGGCTAGGGGTGAAGTCGCATGTCCATGCGGCCAGACATCTCCCGTCTGAACCCGACAGCTCACCTCGTAGGCGCCGGAGAGGAAATCCCCCATGCCCTCACAGGGTAAGCACCGCCGTCCCAAGTCCGTCTCGCTGAGCCGCGGCATCGCCGCTGTGACCGCGGGTGGAGCCGTTCTGGCCCTCCCGGTGCTCGGTGCCACCACCGCATCCGCCGCCCCCGCGCCCTCCGTCACCGCGGAAAAGGCGGTCGTTCCCGTCTCCGTGACCGCCCAGGTGAATTCCGTGACGAAGGCTGCGCCCGCCACGCATTCCGTGGTGTCCGGCGAGACGCTTTCCAAGATCGCCCGTCAGTATTCCGTCAGCGGCGGCTGGAAGAAGCTGTACGAAGGAAACCGCAAGGCCGTCGGCGAGAACCCGAACCTTATTCACCCGGGTATCACGCTGACCATCGGCGCCAAGGCTGCCGCCCCGTCAGACGCCAAGGCGCCCAAGGCTTCCAAGGCCGCCGCCCCGTCCGCCGACCGCACCGCGACGGCGGAGCGCGCCGATCGCTCGGAGCGCACCACGGCCGCCCCCGCCACCTACACGAACGACCTCGATGGCTGGATCAGGGAGTCGCTGGCGGTCATGGCCCAGAACGGCATCCCCGGCAGCTACGAGGGCATCCACCGCAACATCATCCGCGAGTCCTCGGGCAACCCGAACGCCATCAACAACTGGGACTCCAACGCGGTGAAGGGCACCCCGTCCAAGGGGTTGCTCCAGGTCATCGACCCGACCTTCCAGGCGTACCACGTGCCCGGCACCTCGACCGACAGCTACGACCCGGTCGCCAACATCACCGCGGCGTGCAACTACGCCGCGGACCGGTACGGCTCGATCGACAACGTCTTCGGCGCCTACTGATCCCGTACACGCCCACGCCCGAGGGCCCCGGACCGCATGGTCCGGGGCCCTCGGCGTACCGGGAAGTTACCCCCAAGTTTCTAGTGACATACCACGCCATCGACAGTAGAACCTGTTGCACTCTGTCGAGAGTGAGGGATGTCACATGAACGGCAGTACCCCGCACAAAGGCGCACCCGGAGGCGTCTCCCGCCGCAGATTCATCACTGGAACAGGTTCTCTTCTCGGGGTCGCGGCCCTCGCCGGATCCACCACACCGGTCTGGGCCACGGCCCGGGCGGCAGCGGCCCCGATCGGATCCGGCGCCCATGTGCCGGTGTTGATCGTCGGGACCGGCTACGGCGGCTCGGTGGCCGCTCTCCGGCTCGCCCAGGCCGGCACGGACGTGCACATGGTCGAGATGGGCATGGCCTGGGACACCCCCGGCGCGGACGGCAAGATCTTCGCCAACACCACCAAGCCGGACGACCGCTCCTTCTGGCTGCGCACCAGGACGAAGCAGCCGCTCAGCAACTTCCTCGGCTTCCCGATCGACCGGCACGTCAACCGCCACACCGGGATCCTGGACGCCGAGGAGTTCGCGGGCATCACCGTCTACCAGGGGCGCGGCGTCGGGGGCGGCTCGCTGGTCAACGGCGGTATGGCCGTCACACCCAAGCGGGAGAACTTCGCCGCCATCCTCCCGTCGGTGAACGCCGCGGAGATGTACAGCACCTACTACCCGCGCGCCAACGCGGACCTCGGGGTCACCACCATCGACCCCGCGTGGTTCGACAGCGTCGACTGCTACCAGTACGCGCGGGTCGGCCGGAAGCACGCCCAGCGCTCGGGCTTTCCGTTCCTCTTCGTGCCCGCCGTGTACGACTGGGACTACATGAAGCAGGAGGCGGCCGGCACCGTCCCGAAGTCCGCGCTGGACGCCGAGATCCTCTACGGCAACAACTACGGCAAGAAGTCGCTCCAGAAGACCTACATCGACCGGAGCAAGGCCACCGGCAGGGTGGCCATCACCCCCCTGCACAAGGTCACCCGTGTCTCCCCGGCAGCCGGGGGCGGCTACACGGTCCTCATCGACCAGCTGGACACCACCGGCCGGACCACCGCCACCAAGTCCGTCACGGCGGACAAGGTCTTCTTCGCCGCGGGCAGCATCGGCACCAGCAAGCTGCTCGTCGGCCTGAAGGCGACCGGGGCGCTGCCCGGCCTCAACGACGAGATCGGCAAGGGCTGGGGCGACAACGGCAACGTCATGTGCGGCCGGGCCAACCACCTCTGGGACCCGACGGGGAAGGTCCAGTCGTCCATCCCCACCGGCGGCATCGACAACTGGGACGCCGGCGGAGCGTTCGCCGAAGTCGCTCCGCTGCCCACCGGGATCGAGACCTGGGCCTCGTTCTACCTCTCGATCACCAAGAACCCCAACCGGGCCGGGTTCACCTGGAACGCGGCGGCGGGCAGGGCCGAACTGAACTGGCAGACGGCGTGGAAGCAGCCGTCCATCGACGCCGCGAAGACCATCTTCGACAGGATCAACCAGAAGGAGGGGACGATCTACCGCACGGACCTCTTCGGCACCTACAAGATCTGGGGCGACCACCTCACCTACCACCCTCTGGGCGGCGTGGTCCTGAACAAGGCCACCGACAACTACGGCCGTCTGCACGGCTACCCGGGCCTGTACGTCATCGACGGGGCCCTGATCCCCGGTAACACCAGCGTCAACCCGTTCGTGACGATCACCGCGCTCGCCGAGCGCAACATCGAACGCATCATCGCCACCGATCTGTAGGGGCGTACGGAGAGCCCGGGGCCGGGAGTGCCAACCCGGCGGCCCCGGACTCCGTCAGTGACCCGGCAGAACACACACCGCGTCGATCCCCAGCACATGGTTGAGCCGCCCGAACGCCAGCCATGAGCCGATGCCCATGGACAGCTCCACGATCTCCACCTGGCTGTAGTACGCGGTCATCCGCTTCCAGAAGGCGTCGTCGAGACCGTGGTGGTCCAGCGCGTACCGCTCCGCGTACTCCGCCGCCAGCCGGGTCCGCGCGTCGAAGGCGTCCGTCGTACGCCACTCGGCCACCGCCCCGGCGAACTCCTCCTCGACCTTCACCCCGTCCCGCTCGGTCCGCCAGTCCAGGCAGAACAGGCACCCGTTGATCTGCGCGATCCGCAGCCGCGCGGCCTCGAACTCCCGCAGGCCCAGCGTCGTGTGCTCGTACACGGACATCGAGAACGTGGCGGCGGCCATACCGATGCCGGGGACCATCTCCCCCCACACGTAGCCGATGGGATCCTGGCCCTCCGGGACGTCGATGATCATGCCATTCTCCTTCCCAGCCTGCCGACCGCAGGCCGCAGCGGGACATCGAGCGCGTCGTACAGTCCCGGTTTCGCGTCCACCAGCCAGTCGATGGCCGAGACGAGCCGGCCGACCGCCGTGGCGTTCCCGCCCGCCGACCGGTTCTCGCCCTCGTCGGAGGCCTCGACGGTCACCTCGATACGGGGGCGGCCCTCGATCACCACCCGGTGCGCGCCCACGCCGTCGGGCGGGGAGGGCCAGTCCGGGGCGCACGAGGGATGGATACGGGTGATGTGCTCGATCACGATGCGAGGCTCCCCGCCCACGATGCCCTGCACCTCGAACCGCACCGCGCCCTGGGTGCCCGCCGCGAACTCGCCCATCGTGCGGGTGCGCACGGTCGTCTCCAGCGCCCGGCGGTCGAGCGTCTCCCGGATCTCCTCCAGGCCGACGCCCAGCGCACGGGCCATCAGGCGTATCTGACCGCCCCACACCATCGTCGGGACGGTCTCCGCCAGCATCAGCGGCTGGTGGTCCAGCGGGTGGCCCATACCGATCAGGTGGCGTACCGACTCCTCCTGCTCGTACGTGGAGTAGTCGAAGATCTCCTGACAGCGGATCACGTCCACCTCGGTGCCCAGACCGCTGACCAGCAGCGGCAGGACGTCGTTGCCCCAGCCGGGGTCGACCCCGGAGACGAAGAGGGAGCCGCCGCCCTCCGCGACGGCGGCCAGGACGGGATCCCGCAGCTCGGGCGGCGCGTTGCGCTGATCGTAGAGGGGATAGAGGGAGGGCGTGACGACGACCGCTCCGGCCCGGATCGCCCGGCCGATGTCGGTCAGCGCGTCGTCGGGGCGGATGTCGCCGGACGCCGCGTAGACCACCGCCCGGGGGCGGCCGGCCAGGACGGCGGCGATGTCGTCGGTGGCCGCGACCCCGAGCGTGCGCTCGAGACCGCCGAGTTCGCCGGCGTCGCGGCCGACCTTCGCGGGATCGTGCACGAGGACGGCGGTGAGTGTCAGTAGCGGATGGGCCTCGACGGCGCGGATCGCCGCGCGGCCGACGTTGCCGGTACCCCAGACAACCGTGGCAATCATGCGCGGAGGGTAGCGGCCGGACCGCGTACTTCCCAGAGCCGTGACGGGGTGGATTCAGGCCTTACGGAAGGACGTTCCCGGGCCGGCGGATGACCGCCGGCCCGGGAACCGTACGGAGGACTACTGCTTGGTGCGTGTGCTGTTCGGGCTGCCGGTGATCGTGAACTGCGAGCCGGGTTCGACCAGCACATGGCCGTCGCTCGAGGCGGTGATCGTCACATCGGTCAGCGTCGCGCTGCCGCGCGCGCCGCCCATAGCGAGGATGCCGGAGCCGTTGCTGGACGTGTCGGTCCGGACGTTCCGGCTCTTCACGTCCGGCATCAGGCCGCCATCCGTCTCGAACTGGATGCCGTCGTAGGGGGAGTCGATGATGTCGGTGTCGCGGATCGTGACGCCGGGGACGGGCAGGTTCTGGGGGAAGAGGGTGATCGCGCCTACAGCCCGTTGTCGGCGATCAGCGTCTGCCCGGAGAAGGGCAGTGGGTCGTGGTCGGTCGCCAGCATGATGGCCGGGTAGTTCATGGTGTCGGCGATGATGTTGTTCTCGATCTTGTTGCCGTGACCGCCGTGGACCGCGATGCCGTTAGGAGTTGTACACCGTCGAATTGCGGGTGCCGTTGGCGAAGTTGACGCCGTCCGCGTACGTGTTGCGGATCCGCACCCCGGTGAACTCGATGCCGTCGCCCGGGTCCCACGGAGCGGGGATGCTGTCGAGTCGCGGCCCGCCCGGACGCCCACATTGGCGTGCTCGATGAGGCGCGCGGAGAGACGCTCAGCCAGGAGGCTTCGGGCGGTGTGTGCTTCAGGACAGCGCCGTGCCGCGCGCCAGAAGCAGCGCCAGGTCCGCCGCCGCCACGGCCACCGCCCCCGCCAGCGCGGCCTTGTGCCACCACCGGCCGAGTACCGGCCCCAGCAGCGCCGCCGCGCCGGCGAGGACGAGGACGGCCATGGACCCGGCGTCCACCGGACCGGGCGGGCCGAGCACCAGGACACCCGTGGCCGCGAGGAGCGGCACCGGCAGCAGCAGCCGGGTCCCCCTGGTGCCGAGCCGGTGCGGCAGCCCCCGGATGCCGGCGGCCCGGTCCGCCTCGATGTCCGGGAGGGTGTCGCCCAGATGGGCCGCGCACCCCAGTAGCGCCCCCGCGGCGACCGTCCACCACCGGGGCCAGGGGGTGTCGGGCAGGCTGAGCGTCACGAGGGAGGGGAGTGCGGCGAACCCGGCCGCGTACGGCACCCAGGAGAGCACCGTCGCCTTCAGCCTCAGGTTGTAGAGCCAGGCGGCGGCGACCGCGGCCAGGTGCACCGTTCCGGCGAGAAGGCCGCAGGCCAGGGAGAGCGGTACGCACAGGGCGAGCGCGACCGCCGCCGCACGCCACACCACGCGCACGGAGGCCACGCCGTCGGCGGCCGGCTTCCCCCGCCGGCCGGCCCGGGCGTCGCGCCCCGCGTCGTAGGCGTCGTTGCACCAGCCCACCGAGAGCTGCCCGGTCAGCACCGCGACCCCGACCAGGGCGAGCCGGGCCGGGGAGAGGCCGACCCCGACGGCCAGGGCGCAGGCGAGCGCGGTCACCGCGACCACCGGCCCCGGATGGCAGGCGAGCGCCAGCCCCGCCGCGCGGCCCGGCCACCGGGCCGCCGCCGTGGCCGTGCGTGCCCCGTCCGTGGCGTCCATCCGGCGATCGTAGAGACCTCCGGGCGCGTCAACACGGCGGCCGCGCGGTTCCTTTACCGGGATTCACCCGTCTTTCTGGGCAGGATGGGGTGATGACGTCCCCGACGCAGGAGCCGCAATGACCCGCATCGCCGCGGTCCACGGCGCCCTGCCGCCCCACCGCCACACCCAGCGAGAGGTCACCGACATGGTGGCCGAAACCTGTCTGCCGCCGGGCGCCGACCGCCGCGTCCTGGACCGGCTCCACGAGAACGCCCGCGTCCGCACCCGGCACACCGCGCTGCCGCTCGACGGCTACCGGGACCTGGACGGCTTCGGCGCGGCCAACGACGTGTTCATCCGCTCGGCCGTCGACCTCGGCGGCCAGGCCGTACGCGGCGCCCTGCGCGCGGCGGGGCTGCGACCCACCGATGTGGACCTGCTGATGTTCACCTCCGTCACCGGCATCGCCGCCCCCTCCGTCGACGCCCGGCTGGTCGCCCGCCTCGGCCTGCGCTCCGATGTGAAACGGCTGCCGGTCTTCGGCCTCGGGTGCGTCGCGGGAGCCGCCGGGGTGGCCCGGATCCACGACTATCTGCTCGGCCGGCCCGACGACGTCGCCGTGCTGCTCTCGGTCGAGCTGTGCTCGCTCACCTTCCAGCGCCAGGACGTGACCCCCGCCAACCTGGTGGCCACCGCCCTGTTCGGCGACGGAGCCGCCGCGGTGGTCGCCCTCGGCGGACGGCGGGCCGTCGCCGGACCCGAGATCGTCGCCACCCGCAGCCGGATGTACCCGGAGACCGAGCACGTGATGGGCTGGGACATCGGCTCCACCGGATTCAGCGTGGTGCTCGATCCGGCCGTGCCCGACGTCGTACGCCAGTACCTCGCCGACGACGTACGGGAGTTCCTCGACGAACACGGTCTCAAGCCGAAGGACATCGCCCACTGGGTCTGCCACCCGGGCGGCCCCAAGGTCCTGGAGACCGTCACCGAGGTCCTCGACCTGCCCGACGGGGCACTGGACGTCACCTGGCGCTCGCTGGCCGATGTCGGCAACCTGTCCTCGTCCTCGGTCCTGCACGTCCTGCGGGACACCATCGAGCACCGCCGCCCCGAACCGGGCACCCCGGGTCTCCTGCTGGCCATGGGCCCGGGCTTCTGCTGCGAACTGGTGCTGCTGCGCTGGTAGGAGGGAGCCGCCCGATGACGTATTGGACACCCCCGGCCCGCCCGAGCCGGCCCGCCCGAGCCGGTCCGCCCGGGCCGGCCTGCCTGCGCCGACCCGCCCGTGAACTGGAGCGCCGCATGATCTGGTACACCGCCCTGGTGCTCGCCGTCGCCGGTGAGCGCCTCGCCGAACTCGTCGTCGCCCGCCGCAACACCCGCTGGAGCCTCGCCCGTGGCGGCACCGAGGCGGGCAGCGGCCACTACCCGGTGATGGTCGTCCTGCACACCGGCCTGCTGGCCGGGTGCCTGGCCGAGGCTCACCTCGCCGACCGCCCCTTCCTGCCCGCCCTCGGCTGGACCATGGCCGCCGTCGTCGTCGCGGCGCAGGTGCTGCGCTGGTGGTGCATCACCGCGCTCGGACCCCGGTGGAACACCCGTGTCATCGTCGTCCCCGGACTGCCCCTGGTGACCGGCGGCCCCTACCGGTGGCTGCGCCACCCGAACTACGTCGCCGTCGCCGCCGAAGGCGTCGCCCTGCCGCTGGTCCACGGCGCGTGGGTGACCGCGGTGGTCTTCACCCTGCTCAACGCCGTCCTCATGGTCGTCCGGATCCGGTGCGAGGACGAGGCGCTGGCCCGCCTTCCGGTGGCGGACGTACGGGTGTGATCGACATTCTGGTGGCGGGAGGCGGGCCGGCGGGACTGGCCGCCGCGATCCTGGCCGCCCGGTCGGGCCTGGAGGCGGTGGTGGTCGAACCCCGCCCCGCCCCCGTCGACAAGGCCTGCGGCGAGGGCATCATGCCCGGCGGCCTCGCGGCCCTCCACCGCCTCGGCGTACACCCGGCCGGGCACCCCCTGCGCGGCATCCGGTACACCGACGGGCGGCGCAGCGCGGAGGCGGAGTTCCGGGGCGCGTACGGGCTCGGCGTACGGCGCACCGCCCTGCACTCGGCCCTGCACGAGCGGGCCGAAGCCCTCGGCGTACGCATCGTGGAGGGCAGGATCCGGGAGGTCCGCCAGGACGGGCGGACCGTCACCGCCGCCGGGCTCACCGCGCGCTGGCTCATCGCCGCCGACGGGCTCCACTCGCCGCTGCGGCGCACCCTCGGGCTCGACCGCCCCGCCCCCGGCCCCGGCCGCTACGGGTTGCGCCGCCACTACCGCACCGCCCCCTGGACGGATCTGGTCGAGGTGCACTGGTCACCGTACGCAGAGGCGTACGTGACCCCCGTCGGCGAGCACCTGGTAGGCGTCGCCGTACTCAGCCGAGACCGCCGCCCCTACGAACAGCACCTGGCCGGCTTCCCGGCCCTCGCCGCCCGGCTCGGCCCCCACGCCACCCCCGTACGCGGGGCGGGCCCGCTGCGGCAGCGGGCGTCGGAGCCACGGGCCGGGCGCGTCCTGCTGGTCGGCGACGCGGCGGGGTACACCGACGCGCTGACCGGGGAGGGCATCGCGCTCGCCGTGGCCACCGCGACGGCGGCGGTCGGCTGCCTGGCCGCCGGACGGCCCGAGGACTACCCGGCGCGGTGGACGAGGGCGACGCGCCGCTACCGGCTGCTCACCCAGGCCCTGCTGGGCGCCGCGGCCCATCCCGTATCGCGCCGGATGATCGTCGCGGCGGCCCACCGCGCACCCGCCCTCTTCCGTACGGCGGTCCGCGCGCTCCAGTAGACGGACCCGTCCGATCCACTTCTGGGTGATCGAATGGCGAGGCCCGGGGTTCCGTCATAACGTCGGTCGGGTGAACGCCCGCGTTCATCCGGCCGACGGAGAGACCGACCGCCCCTGCGGGGCGCAGCGCCCTCGGAACGAGAGACGAACCCACTCATGACGGGCTCCCACGCGACACCCGGCAAGACCGCCCGGCCTGATCAGCGGGGCCCGGGCAGTGGACTGGCGCTCCTCGTCATCGCCTCGTGCCAGCTGATGGTGGTTCTCGACATCACCATCGTCAACATGGCCCTCCCGCACATGCAGAAGTCCCTGGGCTTCTCCACGGAGAACCTGTCCTGGGTGGTCAACGCCTACACGTTGACGTTCGGCGGGCTGCTGCTGCTCGGCGGAAGGCTCGGTGACATCCTCGGCCGCCGCCGTGTCTTCATCTTCGGTGTGCTGCTCTTCGTGCTCGCCTCGCTGCTCGGCGGACTCTCCCAGGAGTCCTGGCAGCTGCTGGCCGCCCGCTCGCTCCAGGGCGTCGGCGGTGCCATCGCCTCGCCGACCGCGCTGTCGCTGATCACCACGACCTTCCGCGAGGGCCCCGAACGCAACCGCGCGTTCGGGGTGTTCGCCGCGGTCTCGGCGGGCGGCAGCGCGATCGGGCTGCTGGCGGGCGGAGTCCTCGTCGAGTGGCTGGACTGGCGCTGGGTCCTGTTCGTGAACGTCCCCATCGGCCTGCTCATCGCCTTCGCCACGCCCCGCTACATCCGTGAGTCCGAACGCCACCCGGGCCGCTTCGACGTCGTCGGCGCCCTGACCTCGACCGTCGGTATGGTGCTGCTCGTCTACGGTTTCATCCGCGCCGCCGAGGACGGCTGGAGCGATCCGCTCACCCTCGGCTCCTTCGCGGCGGCGGTCGTGCTGCTGGCGCTGTTCATCTTCATCGAAAGTCGCTCCCGGCAGCCGATCACCCCGCTGTGGATGTTCCGCGACCGCAATCGCGCCGGAACGTACGCGATGATGCTGAGCCTGGCCGCGGCCATGTTCGGCATGTTCTTCTTCCTGACCCTCTTCGTCCAGAACGTGCTCGACTTCAGCCCGCTACGGGCCGGACTCGCCTTCCTGCCGGTCAGCGTCATCATCGCGGTCGGCGCCGGCCTGGCCTCCCAACTGCTGCCCAGGTGGGGGCCCAAGCCCTTCATGGTGGCGGGCGCGCTGCTGGCCGCCATCGGGCTCGGCTGGCTCACGCTGACCGACGTCCACAGCACGTACCTCGGCTCCATCCTCGGCCCGATGCTCGTCTTCGGCCTGGGCATGGGCATGCAGTTCGTCTCCCTGACCCTCATGGCGGTCTCGGGCGTCGCGCCGAAGGAGGCGGGTGCCGCGTCCGGTGTCCTCAACGCGACCCAGCAGGTCGGCGGCTCCCTCGGACTCTCCATCCTGGTGACGATGTTCGGCACGGCCAGCCGCAACGAGGCCACCGACCAGGTTCCGCGCTTCATGGAACAGGCCACCCCGGCCCAGCGGATGCAGTTCGCCAGGACCGGGGAACTGCCACCCCCCTGGGGGGACGAGGTCCTCACCGCGGGCGTCTCCAGCGCCTTCGTCGTGGCGGCCTGCTTCGCGGTCTTCGCCGCCCTGGTCGCCCTGCTGGTCATCCAGGTCCGCGCCTCCGACCTGGCCCGGCTCCAGGGCGGCGCGGCCCCAGGGGCGACGGCCCCCGGCGAGACGCTCCCCGCCGAGACCGACGAAACGTCCGACACCTCCCGAACACCACCCGACACGGCGAAAGGACCCCACAGCCATGGACTGGACCCTTGAAGTGATCGTGCTCCCCGTGACCGACCTGGACCGGGCCCGCGACTTCTACCGGGACAAGGTCGGCTTCCACGTCGACATCGACGGCGAGGTGATGCCGGGTGCGCGCGTCGTCCAGCTCACCCCGCCCGGTTCGGGCTGCTCGATCGCCCTGACCGACGGTGTGCCGAACCCGACGGGGGACCCGCGACCGGGCACGTACCACGGCCTCCAGCTCTGCGTCACCGACATCGAGGCGGCCCACGCGGAGCTCGTCGCCCGCGGGGTCGAGGTCTCCGAGCCCCAGCGGTACGCCCCCGAGGACGGAGCCACGTTCATGTACTTCACCGACCCGGACGGCAACGGCTGGGCCGTACAGGAGTACCGCCGCCGGCTGACCGAACCCCTGCACCAGGTCCTCGCCGACCTCGCCGCGAACGGGGCCGGGGAGACGGCGCACTGACCTCCTCGTCCGCTTTGTCGCTCGCACACCCGTGTATCGCGGCCCGCACCGCCCCGCGGTGGATCGCGCCGCCCCGGTCCACCACAATGCTCCCCGTATCACCGCAGTGATCCATGAACACGAGGGAGCAGCATCCAATGGCCGGCAACACAGACATGGTGGCCTTCGTCCGGGCGCGTCTCGCCGATGAGGAACAGGTCGCCCTGGCTGCCGGCGGGGACCGATGGCGGTGCCCCGCGGATGTGCCCGGCGAGGTCCACGACCGCCGAGGCGGCGTCGCGTTCACGGTGCGGGACAGCGGCTTCGACCACCACATCGCCCTGCAGGACCCCGCCCGCACCCTGGAGCGCATCGAGACGCACCGGGTGCTGCTCGGCGAGTACGTCGAGGTCGCCGGGCTGGACACCGACCGCCCGGCCCAGGACTTCGGCTCCGGCCGGGCGGTGGGCCTGGGCTTCGCCGTACGGCAGCTGGCAGCGGAGTACGCAGGGCACCCGGACTACCAGGCGCGGTGGCTGCCCCGGTTCATCCAGTAGGGAGCGCGGGGCACCGGGAATCACGGGTCGGGTTCCGGCACTCAAGACCGTCGAGGTCCTCAAGACCCCCAGGCCCGGCCCGCCCGCTGCCTCGTCGCCTCGCCGAAGAAGACCCCGTGTCTCCCCGGACGCGGAGTGCCGTCGGCCGGGCGGCCGCGGGCTTCTTCGTCGGAGTGTTTCCGGCCAATGTGCAGATGGCCGTGGACCGGCGCGGCCGGCCCCGGCCGCAGCGGGCCGCCGCCCTGGGCAGGCCGCCCCTCCGGATGCCGCTGGTGCTGTGGGCGCCGAGCGTGTCCGGAGTGCCGACGGCCCCTGAACGGGGCGCAGTCGGTGGGGTTCGAGCCACCTGCCCGGAGGAAGATCCACACCAAAATGGCGTTGCTCTCTGGTGAGGAGTGATCCCGCCGTGTAGCGTCGCCGACAGATGTCGTGGTTCGCAGTACCTGCCCGCGCCTGGCGCGGGCGTTTTGCTGTGCAGTGCCTGAGAACCAGGGCGATCACCTCCGGGTCCGCGCGGTGCGGATCCGTTTACTGCTGAGAGGTACAGGCATGGCCAGCGGAACCGTCAAGTGGTTCAACTCGGAAAAGGGCTTCGGCTTCATCGCGCAGGACGGCGGTGGCCCCGACGTCTTCGCGCACTACTCCAACATCAACTCCACCGGCTTCCGTGAGCTCCAGGAAGGCCAGGCGGTGACCTTCGACATCACCCAGGGCCAGAAGGGCCCGCAGGCGGAGAACATCACCACCGCCTGATCCGGGTTGAACGACTCCTCGGGCCCCCGGGACGCATCGCGTCCCGGGGGCCCGAGGGCGTCCGGCGCTGGTTCCGAGCGGATCGGTCCCATCCGGTTCGCGGGGCGCATGCCGGGCACCCGGGATGTCCGAGCCGTAGATCCCGGAGCTTCCGGGCCGAGCAGGAAGGACATCCCATGCTCAAGGCCATCGCCGATGTGCTGCGGTCCGTCGGAGGAGCCATAGCCACCGTGGTCACGCTGCCCTTCCGGGCCCTCGCCCGCCTCTTCGGGGGTGCGTCGAGCACGGCGCGCGGACACCACTGAGCTGATGTGCACGAGGGTCCCGTGCCCCGGCCCGTGCAAGGACCCGGGGACGGGACCTTCGTACGTCCCCTCCCGTCCGCAGTGAGCGCCTACCCCGTGGACTCGTCCGGCGTCGGGTGCTCCTCGGGGTGCGCGCCGGCGTTGCGCGGCTCGTCGCGGCCGGAACCCGCCTCGTCCGTGTCGGGCCGGTCGCCGCTCTCGCGGGCGACCCTCTCCGGAATCGGTATGCCGAGGGCGTCCTCGCCCTCCTGGGTCTGCTGGTCCGGCATGTCCGCCGGTACGGGAGGCGGGCTGCCGGAAGCCCCGGTGTAGGCGGTTCCTTCCGGCCTGCGGTCGGTCATGAGAGCTTCCTTCCGTACTGCCCCGGAGAGAGCCCGGGGACGAATCGTTCGTCCTGCTGGGTACCCGTTGCGGCACGAACGATTCGCCGGAGACCGGCGCCGGGGAGACTTCCCACCGGGGAGTGTGGCCCGCGCAGGTGGGGGTACTCGGGTTTCGCCCGAGCGCACGACCCGGGCACACGACGTTCACACGAGGAACCGCACGGAAGGATCCCCCCGCATGTTGATGGCCCACCCCACCGTGCTGCGCAATCTGGTCGAGCAGTACGAGGCCCTGCGCCTGCTGCACGCGGAGAGCGGCAGCGCCGAGGCGCGGCAGCGCCTGGACGATGTGGCCTACACCTTGTGCGTCTCGACGGGCACGGGCGATGCCGACAGCGCGCTGGTCGCCGCCCGGCACCGGCTCCCGGGGGCCCGTCCCGAGGACGACTCCGTCCTCCCGGCCTGACCGCCGGATGAACACCGAAGGGGTGGGCGCTGTGGTGCGGACCGTGGGCGTGGAAGAAGAACTGCTGTTGGTCGACCCGGAGAGCGGTGAGGCTCGCGCTCTGTCCACGCCCGTGCTGGCTCTTGCCGAGAAGGACGCGGGGGGCAAGTCGGCCTTCGAGCCGGAGCTGCACCGCCAGCAGCTGGAGTTCGCGACGCATCCCTGCCGCGAGATGGACGAGATCGCCGACGCGGTGCACCGGTGGCGCGCCGAGGCGATCCGCCACGCCGCCGAGGTGGGGGCGTCGGTCGCGGCTCTGGCGACCTCGCCGCTGCCGGTGAGCCCCATGATCGGGACGGGGGAGCGGTACAAATGGATGGCGGAGCGCTACGGGCTGACCGCACAGGAGCAGCTGACCTGCGGATGCCACGTCCACGTCTCGGTCGAGTCGGACGAGGAGGGCGTCGCCGTGCTCGACCGGATCCGCGGCTGGCTGCCGGTCCTGCTGGCCCTGAGCGCCAATTCTCCCTTCTGGCAGGCGCAGGACACCCAGTACGCCAGCTACCGCAGCCGGGTGTGGGGCAGGTGGCCCTCGGCCGGGCCCGTGGAGCTCCACGGTTCCGCCGAGCGCTACCACGAGCGGGTGAAGACCCTCGTCGGTACCGGTGTGCTCAAGGACGAGGGGATGGTCTACTTCGACGCGCGCCTCTCGCACACCTACCCCACAGTGGAAGTCAGGATCGCCGACGTCTGCCTCGACCCGGCGGACACGGTGCTGCTGGCCACGCTGGTGCGGGCACTGGTGGAGACGGCCGCGCGGGAGTGGCGGGCCGGGAAACCCGCTCCGGACACCGACGTGGCGCTGCTGCGGGTGGCGTCCTGGCAGTCGGCCCGTTCGGGTCTTGAGGACCGGCTGATCCACCCCCGCACCCTGCGGCCCGAGCCCGCGGCCGACGTGCTCCAGGCGCTCCTGGCGCATGTGCGGGACGCCCTGGAGGACAGCGGCGACCTGAAGGCCGCCCGGAATGCGCTGACCGCCCTGGAAGGGCGCGGCAACGGGGCCAGGGTCCAGCGCGAGATCCTGCAGCGGACCGGAAGCCTCCGCGCCACCGTCGCGGAATGCGTCCGGATCACGGGGGGATGAGAAGAACGACCGGCGACACGACCGCATGACCTGCGAGGAAAGGAGCAGCACATGGCCACCACCGATCTCGGCAACCGCCGGATCCTGGCGATCGTCACCAACTACGGGGTCGAGCAGGACGAACTCGTCGTCCCCGTGAAGCACCTGCGCGACAAGGGGGCCCAGGTGGGTGTCGCTGCGGTCTCCGACGAGGAGATCCGCACCCTCGTGGGCGACCGCGACCCAGGCGACACCGTGCGGCCCGACCTCACCCTGGCGGACGTCGACCCCGCCGCATACGACCTCCTGCTCGTCCCGGGCGGCACGCTCAACGCCGACACCCTGCGCCTCCAGGACGCCACCACCCGCATCGTCAGCTCGTTCGCGGCGTCCGGACGGCCCGTCGCCGCCATCTGTCACGGTCCGTGGGCGCTCATCGAGGGCGGCTACGTCCAGGGCAAGACACTCACCTCGTACGCGTCCCTCAAGACCGACATCACCAACGCCGGCGGCTCCTGGGTCGACAAGTCGGTGGTCCGCGACGACGAGGGCGGCTGGCCGCTGATCACCTCGCGGAACCCCGACGACCTGGAGGACTTCCTTCGCGAGATCGACGCGGTGCTCACCGAGTCCTGACACGCGCCCGACGGCCCCCGCTCGCGTACCGCGGCGGGGGCCGTCGGCGTGTTCGCGTACGCATACGGAGAGGGCGGAAGGGTCACTGCGCACTTACCGGCCCGCTAGCGCTCGCGATATCCAAGAACTGCATCCCCGGCTGCCAGGGCCCGGTCGTCAAGTGCAACGAACCCAAGCGCGGCTGGACCCAAGGGCGTCGGCGGCTGCCCCTTGGCGGCGGCCAGGGCGGACCGGCACCGCTTGAGTGGCCGGCCCGGATCGAGGCGCTCCATCCCGGCCGACAATCTCCCTGACACACAGGGGAGTTGTGGGTAAGGTCGCTGTCGTCGAAGTAAAGGCAGCCTTACCTACATTGAAGGCCTGGGTCCGAGGCCCGAGTTCAAGGAGGATCGGTGACCAACCCGTTCGAGGACGAGAACGGCACCTACCTGGTGCTCGTCAACGACGAGGGGCAGCACTCCCTGTGGCCCTCCTTCGTGGAGGTGCCCGCCGGCTGGACCGTGGCCCACCCTGAGGACACCCGCCAGGCCTGCCTCGACTACGTGGAGCAGAACTGGACCGACCTGCGGCCCAGGAGCCTGACGGAGAGCATGGCGGTCGATCCGGCATGAGTCCTGCGCGCGAACCGGGTCGCCACCGGGCGCCCGGTACGCCGTCGCTGTCCGCAAGGAGCGCACGGAGCAGCGGACGGTGTTCGGCGAGGGACAGGGCGCAGGCCCTCGGGTACCGGTACGCCTAGGCTGCCACCGGTATCAGCAACGGCAGCGACCCAGGAGCGTGCACCATGTCCGACCCCGCCCCGCGCCACCCGTACCCCGACGCCTTCCGCCCCGACGAAGCACCGGCACCGCACCCGCTCCTCGCGCCGGTACTCGGTCTGCTGGGCACCTGGACGGGAAGCGGACGCGGCGGCTACCCGACGCTCGACGACGCGTTCGCCTACGAGCAGGAGATCACCTTCAGCCATGACGGACGCCCCTTCCTCCACTACGCGTCGCGCGCCTGGCTGGTCGACGCGGACGGGGGTCCCCTTCGGCCCTCGGCCCGGGAGAGCGGCTGGTGGCGGCTGCAGCCTGAAGGGCGGGTGGAAGCGCTGATCACCCAGCCCACCGGCGTCGCGGAGATCGCGGTCGGCCAGGCAGGCGAGAGCACCGTCGACCTCCTCACCCACGAAGTGGCGCTCGCCCCCACCGCCAAACAGGTCGACGCCACCCGCCGCCGCTACACCCTGACCGACGAGGACACCCTCACCTTCGTCCACGACCTCGCGGCGGTCGGACAGCCGCTGCAGCACCACCTGGCGGCGGAGTTCCGGCGGTGTTCGAAGACCTGACCCGCAACTGGCGAGGATAGATCGGATTTGCATACGGAGGGTCTTCTGGGGCATATGGACAGGACAACTTTTGGTAAGGAGTTCGTATCCGATGTCCATGCCCAGTTACCCTCAGCAGCCGAACGCGGACCAGGCGCCGTACGGCGCGCAGTACGGCGCTCCCGAACCCGCCAGGAGCAACGGTTTCGCGGTCACCGCTCTCGTCCTGGGCCTGCTCGCCTGCCTCTTCTTCTGGACGGTCGTCGGCGGGCTCCTTCTCGGCCTGCTCGCGCTGGTGTTCGGCATCCTCGGGGCGCTGCGTGCCCGCCAGGGGAGGGCCCCGCGCAAGGGCATGGCGATCGCCGGTGCGGTCCTCGGCGCACTGGGGCTGATCGGCTCGGCCATCGTCCTCGTCATCGGCATCTCCGTCGTGAACTCCGGGTCGTTCCAGGACTTCCAGGACTGCGTGCGCAACGCGAACAGCCAGGCCGAAGAGGACCGCTGCGCCGAGGACTTCGGCGAGAGTCTGTTCAAGTGACCTCGAACGGCGGGACGGCGGTTTGCGGCCGCGGCCGGAGTTTGTGACGGTAGGGGCGGGGAGTGGTCTTCCTCACCACCGGATCCGACGGTCCGGCGGATCATGTGTGCCCAACCGAGCAGAGGAAGAGGAGGGTTCGATGTCCTCGAAGCGACGTCGTAAGAAGAAGGCCCGCCGCAAGAACGGCGCCAACCACGGCAAGCGCCCGCAGAGCTGAGGCCGGCCCGGGGGCCCGAGGGGCAGCACCGCACGGTGCTGCCCCTCGGGCCTGTTCCGGGCAGGCCCCACGGGGCGTGCCCGGAACGCCGGCTGTCCGTCGATGCGGGAGAGAGGCCGGAGCGCTCATAAGGTAGCTCTCATGTCTGCCCCGTTGAGCTCCGAAAAGACTGCGGCCGCGCTCCGCAGATCGGCACGCGTCTCGGTCGAACTGCTCCTGGTCCTGTTGCTGGCCGCCGTCGCCCTGTGGCTTGTGGGCCGGACGTGGCCGGTGGTGTGGCCCCTCATGGTGGGTCTGCTTCTCACCACCCTGACCTGGCCGTTCGCCCGCTTCCTGCGCCGACACGGGTGGCGTCCCGCGCCGGCCGCGGCGCTGGTGACCGTGCTGTTCCTCCTGGTCGGCACCGGCATCGTGGCGCTGATCGCGATCCCGGTGGCCTCCCAGTCCGGCCAGCTCGCCGACGGTGTCGTAGAAGGCATCGGCAGGCTGCGCGAGTGGGCCGCCGGACCGCCGCTGAACATCAGCGACGACCAGATCACGGGTGCCTTCGACGCTGCTGTCGACCGCATCGAGAACAGTGTGGGCAGCGTGCTCACCACGGCGGTCACCGGGGTGAGCACGGTCTTCAGCGGTCTGATCACCGCCGTGCTGGCTCTCTTCCTGATGTTCTTCTTCCTCAAGGACGGCCCGCGATTCCTCCCGTGGCTCGCCCGCCAGCTGCCCGGCCGGCTCGCCACCGACGTCCCGGTCGTGGCCGAGCGCTGCTGGGACACGCTCGGTTCGTTCGTGCGGTGCCAGGCCTTCGTGGGCTTGCTGGACGCCGTCTTCATCGGCATCGGTCTGTGGATCCTGGACGTTCCCCTGGTGCTCCCGCTGGCGGTGCTGACCTTCGTCTCCGCGTTCGTACCGATCGTCGGCGCGGTCTTCGCCGGCCTCGTCGCGGTCCTCATCGCGCTGGTCTCCAACGGCCTGACGGACGCGCTGCTCGTGCTGGCGATCATCGTCGCGGTGCAGCAGCTGGAGGGCAACGTCTTCCAGCCCATGATCCAGAGCCGCGGGCTCGGCCTGCACGCCGCCGTGGTCCTGCTGGCGGTGACGCTCGGCGGCAGTCTGGCCGGCGTCGTGGGGAGCCTGCTCGCGGTTCCGGTGGCCGCGCTGATCGCCGTGGTCTGGAACTACCTGCGCGAGCAGCTCAGTGATCCGCAGGAGGGGCCGGAGCAGCAGCACCGGGAACCGGAGCCGGGACCGGCCCCGGGCGGCGGCCCCGACGCCCCTGTTCCCGCCTGACGCGGTCCGGTCGGGCCGGCAGCGTAACTCCCCGCCTCACCGCGGGCCTTGGTTTCACCGCGGCCGGGCTGTGCCTGCGGGGCGTGGTGCGCCCAGACGCAGCCGGGTGAGGACGGCCGGGCGGGCGAGGCCGGGCATGGTGAGGGCCCACATGGCGCTGACCTGCTGGTGCAGGCCGTCCCGCTCGGCCAGGGCGAGGGAGAGCATCTGTACGCCGCTGTAGCAGCCCACGATGGTCCGGGCGGCCTCTACGGGCTCGACGTGGTCCTGGAGTTCGTCGGCGTCGCGGGCGGATTGCAGGACGGCGGTGACGGCTCCCAGCGGGCCTGCGTAGCTCTCGGCGGTCTGGTAGGGGCCCGGCTCGATACTGAGGCGTACGGCGGCTCGCAGGACGGGGTCCTCCAGGAGGCCGGCGGTGTAATGGTGGCTGATGTCGATCAGGGCCTGGAGCCAGAACTCGGGAACGGGGCCCGATGCTGTCTGCTCGGCGACCTGCTGGAAGTAGGTGTGCTGGTGGGCCAGGATCGCGTCGCCCAGCTGTTCCTTGGACTCGAAGTGGTGGTAGAAGCCGCCGCGCGAGACCTTGGCGAGGCGCTGGATCTCCGGTGTCGTCGCGCCTGCGTAGCCGTCCCGGTCGATGACCATGCCGGCTGCCTCAATGATCCGCTGAACGGTCTGCTCCCCGCGGTCCTGCATCGTCACGCCTCCCTGAGCCCCTACCGACGCTACCCGGAGCCTGGGCGACACGCTCCCGCTGCGGGGCCGGGTGCCGGACATCGGCGTGCTCCACGTGCCGTGCGGGTTCGGTGCCCCTTCCTGATGGAGCACCACCAGACGGGCCGGTTCGCTGTTGCGCGATCCCGTCTCGCGGGGGCGGGTCGTGGAGAGCTCGTACAGATTCCCCGCACGGGTCTAGGCCCGCGCTCCTCTCTTGCTATACCTTGCGTCTAATAAGCTTGCTAGACGCCACGTCTAACAAGCGGGGCGGTGCTCGGCCGCCATCTACCTCGTCGGGCGGGAACCGATGGGGGACGGGGCGGACGGCGCCGGGCCGATCTCTCGAGTCAAGGAGCCGCACCATGTCAAGCAGCACCGTTCGGCCGGAGGACCAGGACCGGCTCGCCGAGCAGGACGTCGCCCGACGACTGCTCGACTCGGCCGCCAAACTGTCGTACGACCCGGCCACCCAGGTGGACTGGGAGACCCCGCTCGACCCGGACCACCACGGCGCGAGCCCCGAGTGGTCCACGCTCTACGGCACCGCGTACTGGAACGAGCTGACCGACGCCCAGCGCAAGGCGCTCACCCGCCAGGAGGCGGCGTCCGTCGCCAGCACGGGCATCTGGTTCGAGATGATCCTCCAGCAGATGGTGCTCCGCGACATGTATGCCAAGGACCCGACCGACCCCCGGTTCCAGTGGGCGCTCACCGAGGTCGCCGACGAGTGCCGCCACTCGATCATGTTCGCCCGAGGTGCGGCGAAGCTGGGCGCACCGGCCTACCGGCCGAGCCGCCCCGTGGTGGAGTTGGGACGCGCCTTCAAGACCCTGGCCTTCGGCGAGGCGGCCTACGCGGCGATACTCGTGGCCGAGGAGGTCCTCGATGTGATGCAGCGTGACTGGATGCGGGACGAGCGGGTCGCGCCCTTCGTCCGCACCATCAACAACATCCATGTCGTGGAAGAGTCGCGGCACATGAAGTTCGCCCGTGACGAGACCCGCAAACGGCTGCGGGGCGCCGGCGCGGTACGGCGGCAGCTCAACGCGATCGTGGTGGCGATCGCCTCGTACTACATCGTCACCAGCATGGTGAACCGCGACGTCTACGCCAACGCCGGCCTGGACTCCCGGCGGGCCCGTGCCGAGGCGAAGGTCAACGAGCACCACAAGTCGCTGATGCGCTCCAGCTGTTCGGGACTGATGGAGTTCCTGGCCTCCGCCCGGCTGCTGACGAAGCCGGCGCTGTTCTTCTACAAGCGCGCCTCGCTGATCTGATCCGGGCCCGGCGCCCCGCCGGTGACCCGAGCGGACGGCCCGCGCCGGAGACCGCGGATGATCCACGCCGTCGATCCCCGACCACGACCTGAGACGACGAGATGACCTACGCCATCACCCAGACCTGCTGCTCCGACGCCACCTGCGTCGCCGTCTGCCCCGTCAACTGCATCCATCCGACCCCCGAGGAGCGGGAGTTCGGCAGCACGGAGATGCTCTACGTCGACCCGGAGACCTGCATCGACTGCGGGGCCTGTGCCGACGCCTGCCCGGTCGACGCGATCTTCCCGGTGGACAGCCTCTTCGGGGCGCAGAAGGAGTACGCCGCCATCAACGCGGCCTACTTCGCCGACCGGGAGCCCGAACCCGCCCCCGCAGGGCCGAACTTCCACGTCTGGGGCGAGCCCGCCTTCGAGCGCAGTCTGCCCGCCGACTTCGCCCCGATCCGGGTGGCGGTCGTCGGCACCGGTCCGGCCGGCATGTACGCCGCCGAGGACCTGCTCCTGCACACCGACGCCGAGGTGACCCTGGTCGACCGGCTGCCGGTGGCGGGCGGGCTCGTCCGTTACGGCGTGGCGCCCGACCACCCGGCGACGAAGAAGGTCGGCGAGACCTTCGCCCGGTTCCACTCCCACCCCCGGGTCCGGATGCACCTCGGCGTCGAGGTCGGCAAGGACATCACGGCCCAGGAGCTCGCCGCCCACCACGACGCGGTGATCTACGCGGTCGGAGCCTCCACCGACCGCAGGCTCGGTATCCCGGGGGAGGACCTGCCCGGCAGCACCTCGGCCACCTCTTTCGTGTCGTGGTACAACTCCCACCCGGAGGTGGCCCCCGAGTCCGTGCGCCTGAGGGCGGAACGCGCGGTCGTCGTCGGCAACGGCAACGTCGCCCTCGACGTGGCGCGCATCCTCGTCGCGGACCCGGACGCGCTGGCCGCCACCGACATCGCCGACCACGCGCTCGCGGCGCTGCGGGGATCGGAGGTCCGCGAGGTGGTCCTGCTGGGGCGGCGCGGCCCCGAGGACGCGGCGTGCACCGCCTCCGAACTTCTCGCCCTGAAGCACCTTCCGGGTGTCGGCCTGGTCGTCGACGACCACGACCCCAGGGCCGGGGCCTCGATCGACGGGGCGGCCCCGGGAGGGAAGGCGGCGCTGCTGCGGGACGTTGAGCGCCGGAAGGTGGACTGGTCGCGGCCGCCGGAACCGGGACGGCGCATCGTCTTCCGCTTCCACTCCGCCCCGGTGGAGGCGCTAGGCGAGGACCGCGTCACGGCCGTGCGTGTGACGTCGGGGCCGGGTGAGCGGGACATCGCGGCGGGCCTCCTGCTGCGGGCGGTCGGTTACCGGGGCGTGGCCGTGCCGGGCCTGCCCTTCGACGAGGCGTCCGGGACCGTACCGCACGAGGGGGGCCGGGTGAGCGGCATGGCCGGGACGTACGTCGTCGGCTGGATCAAGCGCGGCCCTTCGGGCGGCATCGGTGCCAACCGGACCTGCGCGGCCGAGACCGTCGGAACTCTGCTGGCCGACGCGGTGACGGGAGCCCTGCCCTCCCCGGCCCGCCCTTCCACGGCGTTCCGCCGCCTCGTCCGCAGCCGTGGCCGTGACGTCGTCGACGCCCGGGGCCTGGCCGCCATCGACCGGGTGGAGACGGCCCGCGGCCGCGAGCAGGGCCGCCCGCGCGTCAAGCTCGGCACGGTTCCCGCCCTGGTCGCGGCGGCGAAAGGCCGCCGCCGCTGGAAGACGCCGAGTTGATCCCGCCGTGAGCAGAGCCGAGGCCCCACCGGCAGATGAACCGGTGGGGCCTCAGCGATTTGTGCAGACAGGAGGGGAGCGCCTGCATGAACTCGGGTCGGAGGGTCTCGTACCCGCTGGGCGCCGGATTGCACCTGGGAGTCTCTGCGGGGCGCGGCACAGGGTCCGGCGCCCGGGGGCGCGGTGCGCGCTGACAGTCGGCGGGGCGGCGTGGTCAGCGGCTTCCGGGAATTCCGTCGGCCGCTGTCAGCTCGGCCAGTTTCTGGAATTCTCCGAGATCGTAGTTGGCGAGCACGGAATCGAGATTGGTGAGAGCGCCGAGACGTTCCACGAATCCCTGGGGGTCGTATTCGATCTGCAGCGCGACCCGGCTGGAGCGGTCGTCGAGCCGGTGGAACGTGACCACCCCGGCGTGGTGGACCCCTTCGGTCGTCCTCCAGGCGATGCGGTCCTCGGTCACGACCTCCGTCAGCTCCGCGACGAACCCCTTCTCCGCCCCGGGCAGTGACAGCTGCCAGGCGAAACGCCGCTCGTCCAGCGGGTCGACCCGCTGCACGTGGCTCAGGAACCTCGGCCATTGGGTGACATCGCTCCACAGCGCCCACGTGACGGCGACGGGGGCCTCGATGTCGACGGTCTCGACGATGGAGGAGGACATGCAGACCACCTTCCTTTCCCTCGGGTACGGCTTGGGCGCTCTGGTACCCGCATCCTGTGGACCCACGCGAAGCCGACCGACGAGAACCGACGGAAAACCTTTATGAGGCGCATACTCGGAGGTAGTCGGCATTGTTTGGAGGGCTCCATGATTGTCCTCGGTGTCATTCTTCTGGTGATCGGTCTGATCGCCGGCATCTCCATCCTCTGGACCATCGGGATCATTCTCGTGGCCATCGGTCTGGCGCTCTGGGTCCTGGGAGCGATGGGCCGCGCGGTGGGCGGAAGGCGCCACTACTGGTAGCCCGCCGGGCGAGGAGCACGCGCATCCGCACGATCGTCGCCCCCCGTTCCCGTACGGGAACGGGGGGCGACGGCGCGTTGTCAGTGCCCCCTCCTACGGTGTGAGCAGTGAGACCCGCCGGAACGGCCGCGGGTCCGCCCTGGGGAGGGATCCGCCATGTCTGCCGCGTCCACCGTGCCGACGACGACGTATCTGGAGCTGTCACAGGAAGGCGCCGGTGCGCACAAGTTCTACGAGGTGACCGTCGACGACCTCGTGGTGACGGTGCGCTACGGGCGGATCGGTGCCGCCGGGCAGGTCCAGACATCGACGTTCGCGACGGCCGCCAAGGCGCAGGCCGCCGCCGCGAAGAAGGTGGGGGAGAAGGTCCGCAAGGGCTACGCCCCGGCCGTCCCCGGGCAACGCGCGCCACGGGCCGTGACCCGCCGCCAGGTGACATCGGCTCCCTCCACCGCGCGCGCGGTGGCCCCCGTGCTGTGGCGCTTCCGCACCGGCTCCTCCGCGTTCGGCATCCACGTCGACGACGAGCGGTGCTGGGTCGGCAACCAGGCGGGCGATGTCTACACCCTGGACCACGAGGGCGGCGTCCTCGCCCGCTTCAGCCTCCCCGACGGCGTGAAGTGCCTGGTGGCCGACGACTTCTGGATCTACGCGGGCTGCGACGACGGCCGGGTCTACGACCTCTCCTCCAAGCTGCCGTTCGCGGCGTACGACATCGCGGCGGACGTCGACATCTTCTGGCTGGACATCCACGAGGGCCTGCTGAACGTCTCGGACCGCGCCGGCCGGCTGACCGTCATCGACCACGAGGACGAGCACCAGTGGGCGCGCCGCAGCCAGGGCGAGCACGCCTGGATGGTCCGCGCCGACGACCGGGCGGTCTACCACGGCCACCACCGAGGCGTCACCGCCCATGCCCCGGACGGCGGCGGCGAGTTGTGGCACACGCCCACCCGCGGCGGCGTCCTGTTCGGCTGGCAGGAGGACGACGCCGTCTACGCGGGGACGGCGCACCGGGTGGTCCAGCGGCTGGCGAAGGCGACCGGCGCGATCGAGGCGACGTACGCCTGCGACAGCGCGGTCTACTCGTGCGCCACCTCGCCCGGCGGGCGGTTCGTCTTCGCGGGCGACGCCTCGTCCTCCGTGTACTGCTTCGACCAGGACGGTACGCGCCTGTGGAAGCTCGGTACGGGCGGCGGGTCGGCGCTGTCCATGCAGTACCGCGACGGGCGGCTCTACCTGGTGACGACCGACGGTTCGCTGGTCTGCGTGGACGCGAGCGAGGCGGCCATCTCCGCAGCCCAGCAGGGCACGGTGCCCGCTCCCCGTGACGTGAAGCTCGCCGCGGCGCTGCCGACCTACGCGCCCGCCACGGCCGCGGCCGCGGTCACCACCGTGGCCCACGCCCCCTCCGGGTCGGTCGTCGTGGAGTGCGTCCAGGACACCGGCGGCCGCGTCCGCGTCCATGTGGTCTCCGGGGGCTACGACACCTCCTGGAACGTCCAGTTCCCCCGCGCGATACGGCAGCCCGGCGCGCGGTACGTCGTGGACGCCCTGCACGCGGCGGCCGGCGGCTTCTACCGGGTCCGGGGTGACATCCGACGGCTGCAGTGAGCGAGGCCGACGGTGGGCCGGCCCGGCCGGCCCACCGCCCGGGGGCGCGTCCTGACGGAGAGTGCTTCGATCGCCCGATGGGAGCGCTTCCATTTCGCCAAAGTCCCCTCAGTGCAAGGTGATTGAGTCGGACCGCTTGACATGTACCGGCGGCCACGCCACCTTGGGAGCGCTCCCACAGTTCATTCCGCACCACCTCGCACGCCTTACCTCCTGAGCACCATGTACGCCCTGAGCCCGTCCGCCACGTCAGGCCGTGGCGGACGTACGAGAGGAGCACGGAGCCGCAATGAGAAGCAGAGGCACCACCCCGCACGCATCGCGCAGACGAGCGGTCGCCGCACTGTCCGCCCTGATCATGGGCGCGTCCCTCGCGATCGCCTTACCCGGCCAGGCGTCGGCCGCCGCCCGCGTCGACAACCCCTATGCCGGAGCCACCGCCTATGTGAACCCCGACTGGTCCGCCAAGGCGGCCGCCGAACCGGGCGGCGGCGCCATCGCGGACGAGCCGTCGTTCGTCTGGATGGACCGCATCGCCGCGATCGGCGGCACCCCCGGCGCGCGAGGCCTGCGCGCACACCTCGACACGGCGGTGAGCCAGGGAGCCGACCTCTTCCAGGTCGTCATCTACAACCTCCCCGGCCGGGACTGCGCCGCACTCGCCTCCAACGGCGAACTCGGCCCCACCGAGCTCGGCCGCTACAAGAACGACTACATCGACCCGATCGCCTCCATCCTCGGCGACCCCGCCTACGCGAGCCTGCGCATCGTCACCCTCATCGAACCCGACTCGCTGCCCAACCTGGTCACCAACGCGGGCGGCACCGCCGGGTCGACGCCCGAGTGCGCCACGATGAAGGCGAACGGGAACTACGAGAAGGGCATCGGGTACGCCCTCCACACGCTCGGTGCCCTCCCCAACGTCTACAACTACGTCGACGCGGCCCACCACGGCTGGCTCGGCTGGGACTCCAACTTCGTCCCCGCGGCCGAGCAGTTCAAGAAGGCCGCCACGGTCGAAGGCGCCTCCGTCGCCGACGTCCACGGCTTCATCGTGAACACGGCGAACTACTCGGCCCTCAAGGAACCCCACTTCAAGGTGACGGACTCCGTGAACGGGACCACGGTGCGCCAGTCCTCCTGGGTCGACTGGAACTACTACGTGGACGAGCTCTCGTTCGCCCAGGCCCTGCGCACCGAGTTGGTACGCCAAGGCTTCGCCCCCGGCATCGGCATGCTCATCGACACCGCCCGCAACGGCTGGGGCGGCCCCTCCCGGCCCACCGGCCCCGGCCCCCTGACCGGCGTCGACGCCTACGTCGACGGCGGCCGTACCGACCGCCGCATCCACGCGGGCAACTGGTGCAACCAGAGCGGCGCGGGCGTCGGCGAGCGCCCGACCACCGCCCCCGAGCCGGGGATCGACGCCTACGTCTGGGCCAAGCCCCCGGGCGAGTCCGACGGCAGCAGCAAGCCCGTCGACAACGACGAGGGCAAGGGCTTCGACCGGATGTGCGACCCCACCTACACCGGCAACGGCCGCAACGGCTTCAACCTCACGGGCGCCCTGCCCGACTCCCCGGTCGCCGGGCACTGGTTCTCCAGCCAGTTCCAGGAGCTCCTCCGCAACGCCAACCCGCCGCTAGGCGGCGGCAACGGCGGCGAGGAAGACACCCAGGCGCCGACCGCGCCCACGGCTCTGCGGACCACGGCCAAGTCCAGCAGCAGCGTCACCCTGGCCTGGACGGCGTCCACGGACAACAGGGCGGTCACCGGGTACGACGTCCTGCGCGGCGGCGCGCTCGTGGGCTCCACCGCCTCGACGGCCTTCACCGACACGGGCCTCAGCGCGTCGACCGCCTACAGCTACACGGTCCGGGCCAAGGACGCGGCGGGCAACGTATCGGCGGCGTCGGCAGCCCTGCCTGTCACCACCGAGGCGGGCGGTGGCACCGGAACGGGTGCCCTCAAGGTCCAGTACCGCAACACCGACGCGTCCCCGACCGACAATCAGATCCGGATGTCCCTTCAGGTGGTCAACACCGGGACGACCGCGGTGGACCTGTCCACGGTGACGGCCCGCTACTGGTTCACCCCCGAGGCCGGCGCGAGCACCTTCTCCACCTCCTGCGACTGGGCGGTGCTGGGCTGCGGCAACGTGACCCACGGCGTACGAGCGGCGAGCGCGCCGGCTCCCGGCGCGAGCCACTACCTGGAGGCCGGCTTCGGCAGCGGCACCCTGGCGGCGGGCGCCTCGACCGGCGAGATCCAGCTGCGCGTCAACAAGAGCGACTGGTCGTCCTTCCAGGAGGCCGACGACTACAGCCGCGCCACCAACACCGGTTACGCCGACGCCCCCAGGATCGGCGTCTACGTCGGCTCCACCCTCGCCTGGGGAACCGCCCCCTGACCTCAGCCGTCGACTGCTCCCTCCGCCCCTCTCCCGCCGCACGGTGGGGGAGGGGCAGCCGGTTTGTTCCTCACCGTCGAGTCGCCACCAGCGACGAGGTGCCCGAGGCCGGCGGCCACACCCTGTGGGCCGATCTCCAGGCCGCGCAGCCGATCTGTCGGAGCCCTTCGGAGTGCCGATCGAGTCGGTGAGCGCCGCCTACGGCATCGACCCGCGGAACTACGCCCAGGGGAAGAAGCGGGCCGCCGTCGGGGAGACCGCCCGTGGACGACGGCGACGGCGCACGCGAGTACCACGAGGTGATCGGTGCGGAGCGTCCGCAGGCCGAGGCCGGATCCGCTTCCGCTTCCTCCTGATGTCGTGCGCGACAGCTCCCCGTGCGCACCATTGCGAGGCGCCGTTCGGGTGAGCGGGTCGCCCGCCGGGAATACCGGGCCCGAATGACGGTTGATCACCCCATGACTTCCTTGACGCACGAGGCATTCGGACGGGTCGGCATCTGGAGCGGTGCCCTGCACGGGTCGCGGACGGACGACGCGGGAGGGGAGGCGATCGCGGAAGCGGTCGCCGAGCTCGAAGCGCTGGGGTACGGCACCCTCTGGATCGGCGGCAGCCCCTCACCCGACGACGCCGCGGCCGTTGTCGCCGCCACCCGTACGGTGACGGTGGCCACCGGCATCCTGAACATCTGGAGCCACACCGCCGACGAGGTGGCCGCCCGGATCGCCGCCGTCGAAGAGGCCGCACGCGGGCGCTTCGTCCTCGGCCTCGGCGTCAGCCACGGCCCGATGGTGCCGCAGTACGCCAAGCCGTACAGCGCGATGGTCGCCTACCTCGACGCGCTGGACGCGGCGACCCCGTCCGTGGAGCCCGGTGAGCGGGTCCTGGCGGCGCTCGGCCCCAAGATGCTGCGGCTCGCGGCGGACCGGGCGCTGGGCGCACACCCGTATCTGGTCACCACCGAGCACACGGCGGAGGCCCGCGAGGCGCTCGGCCCCGACGCCCTGCTCGCCCCTGAGCTGACGGTCGTGCTCGACACCGACCCCGACCGGGCCCGCACCACCGCACGGAACATGCTGGAGATGTACCTCCGGCTCCCCAACTACACCGCCAACCTGCTGCGGCTGGGCTTCGCGGAGAGCGACTTCGAGGACGGTGGCAGCGTCCGTCTCCTGGACGCCCTCTTCGCTCTGGGCGACGCCGAGCACGTGAAGTCCCGGACCCGCGAGTACCTCGACGCGGGCGCCGACCACGTGGCGCTCCAGGTGCTCACGGCCGACGAGGGCGGCGCCGGACTGCCCCGGGCCCAGTGGCGGGAGCTGGCGGACGCGTTCGGGGACGAGCTGTAGGGAGGTGGCGGGAATAGGGCGATCGGCGGCCTTGTTCAAGCTGGGTCCCCCCACGCAGCCACCGCTGGGAGCATCGTGCCCGAGACCGCGCCCGTCACCTCCACCGTCCGTCCGGAGCTGCCGGACCTGCCCGCGCAGGCCGAGCGGCTGATCGAGCTGGGGATCCATCGGCTCGCCGGACTGACCGCGACCGAGCTGCGCTCCTTCGCCGGGGCCGCCGGGGCCGCCGAGGGCGGCGAGCGCACCCTGCTCGCCGTCCACCCCGGCAGGGCCCCCGCGTCCGTCCTCGCACCGCTGCTCCGGCGCGAGGACAAGCCGGGCTTCGTCGTCACCGACATGCCCGATGTCGACCTCTTCACCCCGATCGATGGGCTCGGCCTGCCTGAAGCGCCGCTCTATGTGGTCACCGGCGTCGACCGCGGCGACCAGATGGCCAACTGGAGTCCGAACGAGGCGCTGCCCGCCCTCGCCGAACAGGGGCGCACCCCACTGGTGCTCTCCGAGGGCATCCACTGGGTGCTGCAGCAGCCTGCAGCACTGGAGCGGAACCACTGCTTCATGACCATCGGCTCCCGCCTCCGCAAGGCCAACGGCGCCCTGGACGCCCGTACCCCGGCGATCTGGATCAGCAACGGCACCGGACGGGACGGCGCCGAGCGGCGCAACGCCCCCAAGGTCGGATGGTGCTGGGCGGGCAACCGGCACACCTGGCTGGGCTTCGCCTCCGCGACGGACCGTCGGCTCTAGCGGGCCGTGGTGAGCCGCCCCCACGAGGGGTGGCTCCCTCCGGCACGGGGAGCGCTGTCGTCGGGTACGAGTGCCGGACGACAGCGCGGCCTCACGGTTGTATCCGCAATATCAGTTGGCTGATAATGATCGGTGCATAAGTGTGGTCGGCCGGGGGCCGACGCGAGCCGGCCGAGCCCCGCACCGCCGTCTCAGGTGGCAGTGGGGACTGCGTCACGTCGGAAGCGTGCCGGCCGGGTGCCAGGCTGCTACCGGGGCCTCTGTACGAAGAACTCGTTGCCGTCGGGGTCGAACATCAGCATGCGGCCCCCCTCGACGTCCCCCTTTCCCGTCTCGGAGCGTGTCGCGCCGAGCGAGATGAGGCGTCCTGCCTCCGCCTGCCAGTCGGCCCCGGAGGGAAGCGCCAGTTCGAATGAGAGCCTGTTCGTGCCCGTCTTCGGCGCCACCGGTGGACCACCCCAGGTGATCTTCGTCCCGCCGTCCGGCGATTGGATCGCGGTTTCCTCGTCCTGGTCCCAGACCAGCGGCCATCGCAGCGCCTCGCTCCAGAAGTACCCAACCTCCTGCGTACCGTCGCAGGCCAGCGCTCCGATGAAGCCGGTGTCGGCGAGGAACTTGTTGCCCGGCTCGATGACACAGAACTCGTTGCCGTCCGGATCGGCGAGCACCACATGCCCCTCTTCCGGCAGCTGACCCACGTGGATGTGCCGCCCGCCGTACGCCAGCGCCCTGGTGACCGTCCGCCGCTGATCCTCCGGGGTGGCACTCGTCAGATCGAAGTGCGCCCGGTTCTGGCCGGTCTTCGGCTCCTGCCCGGGCAGGAAACGGATACGGAATCCGGAGGTGCCAGAGAGCAGGATCGCGAAGTCCTCGCCCGGACCCTCGGTGATCTCCCAGCCCAGGACCCCGGACCAGAAGCGGGCCAGGTCCGACGGACGGGTCGCCCGGAAACAGATCGCGAACAGTTGACTGGTCATACCCCGTGCATCTCCGCTCCACCGACGGCCGGCCCGGCCCCTTGCCACGCGACGCGCAGCCTAGGGGGTGCCGTGCGGCACCCGCACCCGAGTTTCGGCCGCGGGGGAGCCCGGGGACGCCGGACGGCGACGGCGCCAGGCATTGGGTCCGGACCGTCCGAGCCCTGGGGGATAGCGGCGGGCTCACACCTACCGGCCGAATCAGGTGGTACTGCCCCCCGAGGCCCGACCGCGTCGGTCCCGTCCTTCAGCGTCTCGATCCGCCGGATGCCCAGGCGCACCGGGGCGTAGAACTTCAGCGCCCGGCCACCGGTCGTGGTCTCCGGCGAACCGGACATCACACCGATCCTCTCGCGGAGCTGGTTGACGCAGATCGCCGTCGTCCTCCTCCGGTTGAGGGCGCTGGTGGTCTTACGAAGGGCCTGGCTCCTCGGACGGGCGGAGACCCATGGGGGAGTCAGGGAAGCTGGACGGAGCGCACACGGAACGGCTCCGGACGCGGATCCCTTTTCGGACTTGGCCTGCGTGGCGCCTCATCGCCCCCGCCTGGGTCGTCGCCACCGGTCTCCCCGACAACCTGGCTGCGGCGGGTAGCCGGCCTGGGCTCAGGGGAGATTGACGAGACGGAGGTAGCGCTCCCAGTCCCAGAGGGCACCGGGGTCGGTGTGATCGCTGCCCGGCACTTCGTGGTGGCCGATGACGTGCGCCCGGTCCTTGGGCAGGCCGTGCCGCTCACAGATCTCCGCGGTAAGGAGTGCCGAGCGCCGGTACATCACGTCGGTGAAGAACTCCGGCCGGTCCACCCACCCCTCGTGCTCGATGCCGATGCTGCGGGTGTTGACGTCCCAGTTGCCCGCGTGCCAGGCGATGTCGCTCTCCCGTACGCACTGCGCGACATGACCGTCGCCGGAGCGCACCACGTAGTGCGCGGAGACCTGCTTGGCCGGATCGCGGAAGATGCCGATTGTGGGGGTGAACAACTGCTGGGCCACATGGATGATGACGCGGTCGACCCGGCGTTCGGAAGGGTGCGTCGGGACCGTGTAGTTCGCCGCGTGGGCCGGTGCCCAGAGAGCCGCAGGGTGGTCCGCGACGGCGGTCGAAGGCGTCACGGCCCGTGCCGACGCAGGAACGAGCGCCGCCGCCGCGGTGACGGCGGCCCCCTGAAGGAGCCTTCTGCGGTGCATCGCACTCCTATGGGGGCCGGGGTCGCTGTAAGGGCGACGCGTAAGGGAAAGCTGTAGAGGCGACGCGTGAGGGACGGAGGAGGCCGAAGCCGTCTCCCGCTGATGACGTACGGAAGAGCGCTCCGGTTCCCCACACCGGTCGCCGGACCTCAGCCTTCGTCCACGCCCCCGGCCGACGCCCCCGCCAGCGCACTCGCCGGGTCGTCGTCCGCAGGCCCCGCAGGCACCCAACGGCCGCGCTCCTTGCGGTACGGCCACCACCGGCCGTCGCGGTCGTAACGGAGCTGGACGTCGTCGCCCGCCACCGTCCAGCGGGCCCGCGTCGCCCGCAACTGCGGCCGCTCACCCTGCTCCCAAGCTGCCGCGAGCCGCGCGCGAGCCCGGGCGAGGGCGTCCGCGTCCGGGTCCCACTCCTCGTCGAGCACCGCCAGGGCGGCGGCCCCTCCGTAGCGCCAGGCGCTCACCGCAGCCTTCAGCTCGGCGTGCGGCCGGCCGGTCCCCTCGGCCAGCCGCTTCGCGATCCACGGCTCGGGGCGGGCATCGGCGGCCAGCCGTACCGCGTCCTGCTCCGGCGTCAGCTCCGCCGGAACCGGCTGCCGTTCGTGCCCCGGAGCCAGCGCCTCCAGCAACATCCGGTGGGCCCGTACGGCGCTGTCGGCGGCCAGGACCTCCAGCGCCGCCGGGTCGAGGCCGGACGGCGGGAGCGCCTCCGTGTCCAGCGACGGCGGCAGTCCCGGCTCCTCGGGCACCGGCGGCGGCACGGGGAGCGGCGGGAGGATGGAGGCCGCGGCGAACGCCTCGTCGGCCGGGACGCCGTACGCCTTCCGGACCGCGCCCTCCGGCACACCGCGCATCGCACGGGCGGTGCTGCGGACCTGGAGCTCGTCCAGCAGCCGCCGCTCCCCGCGCCCCCGCAGCAGCAGAAGGACGAACGGGTCCTCGTCCAGCAGCCGCGCCACCTGGTAGCAGAGGGCACCCGAGTGCGGGCAGTGGTCCCAAGTGCCGCAGGTGCACTCCGGCTCCAGGTCGCCGATGCCGGGCAGCAGGTCCACCCCGGCACCCGCCGCGTCCTCCACCAGATGCGGGGGCATCTCCCGGTCGAGCAGCGCGGCGATGTGCCCGGCCCGGTCCACCGCCATGTCCAGGAAGCGGTCCCACGCCTCGTCGCTCAGCTCCTGGAGCAGCACATCGCTCCGGTGGCCCGTGCCGTCCCGGTCCCGTACGACGGCCGTGATCCGGCCGGGGCGTACGGAGACCGCCCCCACGCCGCCCTCCCTGGCCAGTCGGCGTCCCTTCGTGAGCTGCTGACCGTCCAGGGCGGTGTCCTCCAGCGCCTTGAGCCATGCCCGGCCCCACCAGGACGTGGCGAAACCCCTGCCCGGCGGGGGAGGCAGCGGCGCGAACGTACGCTCCGCCCCACTGCCGGAATCCACCGCGTCCGTCCCGTACCCGTCGTCGTCGCTCATCGTGCGCCCCCTCGCAGCTCGACCAGATCGGCCAGTTCCGCATCCGTCAGTTCGGTCAGCGCCGCCTCCCCGGAACCGAGCACCGCGTCCGCGAGCCCCTGCTTGCGGGCGAGCATCTCCGCGATCCGGTCCTCGATCGTGCCCTCGGCGATCAGCCGGTGCACCTGGACGGGCTGCGTCTGCCCGATCCGGTACGCCCGGTCCGTCGCCTGCGCTTCGACCGCCGGATTCCACCAGCGGTCGAAGTGCACGACATGACCGGCCCGGGTGAGGTTGAGCCCGGTTCCCGCCGCCTTGAGGGACAGCAGGAATACCGGAGCCTCGCCCGACTGGAAGCGGCTCACCATCTCCTCGCGCCGCGCCACCGGCGTACCGCCGTGCAGGAACTGCGTACGCACCCCCCGCCCGGCCAGGTGCTCCTCCAGCAGCCGCGCCATCTGTACGTACTGCGTGAACACGAGTACGGAACCCTGTTCGGCCAGGATCGTGTCCAGGAGTTCGTCCAGCAGCTCGAGTTTCCCCGACCGGTCCGCGATCCGCGGCCGGTCCTCCTTCAGGTACTGCGCCGGGTGATTGCAGATCTGCTTCAGCGCCGTCAGCAGCTTCACCACGAGCCCCCGCCGCTCGAACCCGTCCGCCCCGGAGATCTCGGCTAGGGTCTCGCGGACCACCGCCTCGTACAGCCCGGCCTGTTCGGCCGTCAGCGACACCGCCCGATCGGTCTCCGTCTTCGGAGGCAGCTCCGGCGCGATCCCCGGGTCGGACTTGCGGCGGCGCAGCAGGAACGGGCGCACCAGGGCCGCGAGCCGCTCGGCGGCCCCCGGGTCCGTGCCGCCCTCGACGGCGGCGGCGTACCGGGTACGGAAGGCTCCGAGCCGGCCCAGCAGCCCGGGCGTCGTCCAGTCCAGGATCGCCCAGAGTTCGGAGAGGTTGTTCTCCACCGGGGTACCGGTGAGGGCGACGCGGGCCCGGGAGCCGATGGTGCGCAGCTGCTTGGCCGTCGCCGAGTGCGGGTTCTTCACGTGCTGCGCCTCGTCCGTGACCACCATGCCCCAGGAGGCGGCCGCCAGCCGGGGCGCGTCCAGACGCATCGTGCCGTACGTCGTCAGGACGAACTCGCCGTCCGCCAGCCCTTCCAGGGAGCGCGACGCGCCGTGGAATCGGCGCACGGGGGTGCCCGGCGCGAACTTCTCGATCTCCCGCTGCCAGTTGCCCATCAGCGACGTCGGACAGACCACCAGCGTCGGCCCGGCCGCGTCCCGGTCGCTCTGGCGATGCAGATGCAGGGCGATGAGCGTGATCGTCTTGCCCAGGCCCATGTCGTCGGCGAGGCAGGCGCCCAGGCCGAGCGAGGTCATGGTGTTCAGCCAGTTCAGACCCCGCAGCTGATAGTCGCGCAGGGTCGCGGTCAGCGCCTCGGGCTGCCCGATCGACTGCGCAGCCGCCGACTCCGGAGCGGCCAGCCGTGCCCGCAACCGCTCCAGCCAGCCTGTCGCGGCCACCTCCACGCGGCGCCCGTCCACCTCGGTGGAGCCGGTCAGTGCCGCGCCCAGCGCGTCGATGGGGGTGAGCTTGCGGTCCTGGGACTCCCGGGCCCGGCGCGCCTCCTCCGGGTCGATGAGGACCCACTGGTCGCGCAGCCGCACGATCGGCCTGCTGGACTCCGCGAGCCGGTCCAGCTCCGCGCGGCTCAGCTGCTGGTCACCCAGGGCGAACCGCCAGTCGAACGCGAGCAGGGCGTCGGCGGACAGGAACGAGGGCGTGTCCGAGACGGCCCGGCCCCGCCGTCCGTCACCCGCGCCTCCATCCCCCTCTCCTCCGTCGCCGTCCTGGTCCGCCGGGCCGATGACGGCTCGTGCGGTCAGCTTCCTCGCCAGCTCCTTGGGCCAGTGCACCCGCACACCCGTGGCGGCCAGGGCGCGCGAGGCGGGCCCCAGCAGCTCGGCGATCTCCTCGTCGGCCGGCTCCACCGAGTCCGGTACGGCGGCGGACAGCAGCGGCGCCAGGGGCGGCCAGGCACGGGCGGCGCGGCGCAGGGCCAGGAGGGCGTCCATCCGGGCCCGTGGCCCGAACGCGGCGGCGCTCCGGGTACCGCCCGCCCAGACCTCGGCCGCGTCGGCGACCAGGGAGGGGTCGCTGACGCTGTGGATCTGCAGTACGGCGCGGAACGCAGGCGCCGCGTCATCATCAACAGGGCCCTCGGTGGCCGGAGAGGTCGCTCCCGTGATCTCGATACGCAACGAGAGCCGTACCCCCGCGTCGTGGCCGGCCGCCACGCCGGCCGCCCACGCCCGTCCCTGGGGCAGGTGCTGCGGTTCCCGGGAGGCGAATGCGGGGCCCGCCGCCGCGAGTCCTGCGGCGGGTGTCCGCGGCAGCCCGTCCGCCACCGCGTCCAGGAACGCCCGCAGCAGCGGCTCCGGTTCGGGCAGCAGCAGCGGCCCGTCCGCCGTGGCGCCGGTCTCCAGCGGGTTCGCGTGGGCGGTGGGAGGCATCGACGCCGCGAGCTCCCGGATCCGCTCCAGGTCTCCGGTGCCCAACGGCCCGACGCGCCAGGCGTCCTGGTCGGTGGGGCTCAGCCCGGGCAGCAGGAGGCCGCGGGCGACGAACTGCAGGCCGAGCAGCGCGGCGGCGCCCCAGAAGGCGGTCGCCGGGGAGGCCTGTCCGGCGGCCCGCGCCCGTGTCAGCACCGGCAGGGCTTCCCCTACGGGAAGGTGCAGAGCAGGTACGGCACGGTGCCGTCGGCCGGCCCCGGCGACGGTGAGCTCCGACAAGAATCCGGGCGCGGTGGGAGGGGTGCTACCGTCCGGGTTCCAGAAGGCGATCAGGCCGGTACGGGACGGATCCGCGGGGATGAATACCGCGGAGGAGCGGGACAGCTCGGAAATCTCGGAAGGCGTTGCCGCAGGGTGCCGGTGCACAGCGATGTCAGATTCCTCAAATTTGACTAGTGGTCGGGGTCGCCGAGGGTACTCCACGCGAAGGCGCGACGTGCGGCTCTCGACTGTGATCCACAGCACTCATTCGCCTTTCCCGTGCGGGTGGTGCAGCTGGCACCACCCCGCAGCGCGGGGGTCTGCCCCAGGAACCTCGGGGTGGTGGCGCCATGGCTGCCGTGAGCCTTCGATCCGTACGTTTAACGAGGTCAGCGCCTATGTTTGAGAGACCGGAGACCTCATGTCCCAGGCAACAGCCACCGTTGCGGATCCCGCCGGTGACAGCAGTTCGGAACGATCCGGCCCCCCGGCTGCCGGCAGCGATTTCACCCCTCTGCTGCGTGCTGTGAAGGGGCAGGGTCTTCTCGAACGACGCACCGGGCGGTACGCAATCAGCATCGCGGCCAACCTGGTGGCTCTGGGCGGGGTGATCGCCGTCTTCGTTCTGCTGGGCGACACCTGGTGGAGCCTGTTCCTCACCCTTCCGCTGGCGGTCCTGTGGACCCGGACGGCCTTCGTCGCCCATGACGCGGGCCATTCCCAGATATCCGGTGACCGCAGGACGAGCAGGCTGATCGGCCTGGTCCACGCCAACCTGCTCCTCGGTATGAACGAGGCGTGGTGGAACGACAAGCACGTACGCCACCACGCCAACCCCAACCACGTCGACAAGGACCCCGATGTCGGCGTCGGCGCCCTGGTCTGGACCCAGAAGCAGGCGGCGCAGCGCGAGGGATTCGCCCGTTGGCTGACCCGCAACCAGGCCCGGCTGTTCTTCCCGATGCTGCTGCTCGAGGGCATAGCCCTGAAGATCTACGGGTTCCAGTTCCTGCGCCGCCAGCCGGCCCGGGAGCGTGCGGTGTCAGCCCTGCTGATGACCGCGCACCTCGCGCTCCACACGACCCTGCTGCTCACCACCCTGTCGCCGGGCAAGGCCGTCGTCTTCGCCCTGCTGCTGCACGCGCTGTTCGGTCTCCACCTGGGGATGGCCTTCGCCCCGAACCACAAGGGCATGGAGATGCCCGACCCGGACGGGGACCGCTGGAGCCACCTGCAGCGTCAGGTCCTGACCTCACGCAATGTGCGCGGCGCGATCCTCACCGACTGGTTCCTCGGCGGCCTGAACTACCAGATCGAGCACCACTTGTTCCCCAGCATGCCCCGGCCCCACCTGCGGCTGGCCCAGCCCCTGGTCAAGGAGCACTGCAGGAGCGTCGGCATGCCGTACGCGGAAACCGGGCTCGTCGAGTCCTACCGGCAGGCGCTGACCCATATGCACGAGGTCGGTGAGCCGCTGCGATGACGAGCGCCACAGGGGGACCGGGCAGGCGGTCACGGGGGCGGTGGGGGAACGTAAGGACGCACGGACGCGTTGACAGGACAGGAGCGGCGCCGGCCGCGAAGGAGGCGTGGACCATGTCGAACGGTGCGAAGGTCGCTGTCGCGGGGGTGGTGGCCGCGGTTGTCCTGTGGCCCCTGATCGGTTTCTGGTGGGCACTGCTGGTGGTGATCGGTGTCCCCGTCGCGGGCTATCTGCTGCTGGACCCGTCCCAGCGACGCAGGCTCCGCAGGATCAACCGCAAGGAAATCGGCCGCTGAGCACGGGACCGACCGGCAGCCGAGCCGGCTGAACCCCGGTTCGATCGGTGGCCGGGGCTGCTGAGCCCCGGATCCACCAGCAGCGGAAGCCCGGCTCCGCATCACGGTCACGCCGGATGCGCAGCCAGTGCGTCCAAGGCCTTCAGCAGACCGGGCAGCGCGGGCCCGCGGCCGACCGGCAGCACCTCGCCCGGCTCCTCGTCCAGCAGGATCAGCGCTATGTCGTCGGTCCTGGCGACCATCGACCAACCCGGGCCGTCGACCCGCAGAGTGCGTGCGTCGGCCGAGGCGAAGCCGGAGCGGATCCGGCCGGGAGGGGGCGGGGTCTTCGTGTAGGCGAGGGCCTCCGACAGGGCCCGTCGCACGCCGGGGTGCTGACCCGTCGCAGCGGCACCGGGTTCCGTGTCCCCACCGACGCTGGTGTCCTCGTCCCCCGGCTCACCGTTGTCGGCTCCTCCGGCCGACTCGCCGCAGGGCCGGACGAACTGCGAGTCGTCGATCCGCTCCCGCCACAGCGCCCACCGCTCCGCGACCTCGTCGGCTCCGAGCCGCCGCTGCGCGGGACCCCAGGATGCCGTGTCCGGTGGAGTCAGCGGCGCGGGGCCCACCCCGCCCGTCTCCGGGTCGTGCGGGGCGGGCACACCGGGAGCGGCGGCAGCCACGGCCAGCGGCCAGCCGGGCAGCGCGCACACCACGGAGCGGTCGTCGGGGGAGAGGTCGTATTCCATGCCGCAGTCCCACGCGGCGATGGCCACGGCCACCAGGGAGACGTCCTCGACGACCACGGTCCACCGGGCCCCGTCGCCGTCCTGCCCGAGGACGAGACCGTAGCCCTCCTCGTACGGTTCGAGGGCGAGCGAGCCGCACGCCGCCACGTAGTCGTCGCCCAGCACGCTCGGGAACCGGGCGGGAGTGAGCAGCGCCGCGGTCAGCACCAGTAGCGCGTCGTCGTCGGCGTCCGCACCGGCCACAGTGTCCTCCTCGTCCCCGGTCTCTCGCTCGGCCACCCGTCGCCCGGGTCCGCCTCGCGTCATCCGTCGGCGCACCTTAACTAGTCGGTAACCCCGCCGTCGAGGCCCCGACAGGCACTGCCGGGGCCTCGACCCGCCGATCGCTCGACCGGGTTGTCGTGGCCGGGAAACGCCGGGGCGTACGGGACGATCCGCGTAGCATCGGAGCTCCGGACGAACGAGGGGAACACCATGGTTCAGCGGTACGACCGGCTGAAGGAGATCCTCCGACTCGATCCGGAGCGGGATTTCCTGGAGATCTACCGCCTCACCGTCACCTACGAGTTCCCCTGGGACATCACCCGCGCCCTCGAACTGGCCCTCTACCGCACCTATGCCGTGCCCAGCATCGGCCGACTCCTCGCTGAAACGGCCGAGTTGACGGAGCGTTCGCAGAAGCGGTATGACGACACCGCCCTGCTCCTCGACACCGTGGTGGAGCACGGATTCGACACCGAGGAAGGCCGCACGGCCGTCCGCCGTATCAACCAGATGCACCGCAGCTACGACATCAGCAACGACGACATGCGGTACGTCCTGTGCACCTTCGTCGTCACTCCGAAGCGCTGGCTGGACGACTACGGCTGGCGCCGGCTCTCCGACCACGAACTGCGGGCCTTCGCCGCCTACTACCGCACCCTGGGCGCCCGCATGGGGATCAAGGACCTCCCGCAGAGCTACGAGGACTTCGAGCGCACCCTCGATACCTACGAGCACGAGCACTTCGGGTGGGACGCAGGAGCCCGCCGGGTCTCCGACGCGACCCTGGCGCTCATGGGCTCCTGGTACCCGGCGCCGCTCGCACCGCTGGTCCGGGGCGCCAGCCTCGCGCTCCTCGACGACTCATTGCTGCGGGCGTTCCGTTACGAGCGCCCGGGAGCCGTGGCCCGTGGGCTGACCCGGGGCGCCCTGCGTCTGCGGGCCCGTGCCGTCCGCCTCCTGCCGCCCCGGCGCACACCGCACTACGCGCGCCAGAATCCCGAGATCAAGGGCTACCCGGACGGCTACGAGGTCGCCGGGCTCGGTACGTTCCCCACACCGGGCGTCCGTGGCTGCCCGGTTCCCAGCCATCGGCGACCGTCGGACGTGCCCGTCGAGTGACTCCAGGGTGGTCCGCAGCCATCCGAGTTCCGCTTCGCCGGTCGCCTGCGCGATGGTGAGGACGCCTCCGCGGAAGGGGTCCTCCAGTTCCTCGGCGCGCGGCGGCCGGTCGCCCTCGTAGAAGGAGCTCATGGGTTCCTCCAGGAACACCAGTCGCCGCCGCAGCACCTCCGTCTGCGCCGAGGGCTCCGGAAGATGCCGGAGGAACCGGCAGGACGAACCGCCGTTACTCGTCGGTGACTTCCTCCAGGGGACGCTGAGCGGCGCACTGCCCGGCGCCGCCGGGCAGGTGGCCTCGGGAGTACGCGTCATCCAGGCGCCCGGTGCCGGGCACAACGTCATGTTCGACCGCCCTGATGTGCTGGCGGCCGCCGTCGCGGGCCGCACCGTGTGAGGCTGCGGGGCGCTGGGCCGTACCGCCGCGTGCCCGGGTTCGGTCGGTCAGGTCTGGCGTACGGCGAGGGCGAGGAAGCGGTGGTCCTCGTCGGTGTAGGAGTCCAGCCGCCATCCGGAGACGGCCAGCAGAGCCCGCAGCCTGGGCTCGGCCCGCAGGTCGTCGTCGGTGACGGTGCGCCCGTGCCGCGCGGCCAGGGCGGCACGGCCGATCGGGTGGAACAGGGCCAGCAGCCCGCCGGGCCGGACCACCCGGGCGAGCTCCGCCGTATCGGCCTCGGGCCGGGCCAGATGCGAGATCAGCCCGGCCCCGAACACCGCGTCCAACCGGCCGTCACGCAGGGGCAGCCGTGTGACATCGGCCCGGATCAGCGTGCCGCTCTCCGCTCGCCCCGCCCGCACGGCCGCCTCCAGCATGGCGGGCGTCAGGTCGGCGCCCAGCACGGTGCCGTGCGGACCGACCACCGCGCGCAGGGCCGGGAGCGCCCGCCCCGTACCGCAGCCCGCGTCGAGCACGGCGTCCCCCGGCCGCAGGCCCAGCAGACCGGCCGCGGCGGCGTAGGCCGGGCCGTCGTCGGGAAACCGGCTGTCCCAGCCGGCTGCTCGCGGGGTGAAGAAGTCCAGGACATGGGTGTGGTCATCGGCCATGCGGACATGATCGCGCAGTCGGCGCCCGGACGGAACGTCACGCTGCGACGGCCCGGGCTGGCGGTGCTCCGTGCCTGCGGGCTGGGCGCCGGGTGCCCGGGCCGTGATTCCGTGTCCGTCCGCGGTCGACAGTACGCGCTGCTCAGACGTTGACGCCGTAGTCGGACGCGATGCCGGCGAGCCCCGAGGCGTACCCCTGGCCGACGGCGCGGAACTTCCACTCCGCGCCGTGCCGGTACAGCTCACCGAAGACCATCGCGGTCTCGGTGGAGGCGTCCTCGCTCAGGTCGTAGCGGGCCAGCTCGACTCCGTTCGCCCGGTTCACCACGCGGATGAACGCGTTGCGCACCTGGCCGAAACTCTGACCCCGGCTCTGGGCGTCATGGATGGAGACCGGAAACACGATCTTAGCTATCTCGGCGGGGACCGCGGCCAGGTCCACCTCGACCGACTCGTCGTCGCCCTCGCCCTCGCCCGTCAGGTTGTCACCGGTGTGGCGGACGGAACCGTCGGGGCTGTTGAGGTTGTTGTAGAAGACGAAGTGGGCGTCGGTAAGGACCTTGCCCGCGGCGGAGCACAGCAGCGCACTGGCATCCAGATCGTGATCGGCCCCGGTCGTGGTCCGTACGTCCCAGCCGAGGCCGACCGTCACGGCCGTCAGGCCGGGGGCCTCCTTCGACAGGGAGACGTTGCCGCCCTTCGCCAGGCTCACACCCATGAATGTCCTCCAGTGTTCCGTCGGTCCGCACGTCTGATCGGTCGATCTCTTGATCCTGCGGTCCGTGCTGTGTCGCTGTCACTACATGTGGCCGCTACTGGTACGAACGCCCCACGCGGCCTTCAACGTTCCCGGACTGCGCAAGTCCTGAAATGAACGGCGGCCGTGAAATGAGCGGTCGCCGAGTGCCCGGTCCGGGTCGCCGGGCCCCGGGGCGGGATCAGCGGGCTTCCTCGTCCTTCATGGCCTTCGCCTCGCTCTTGAGGATGCGCATCGACTTCCCCAGGGAGCGGGCCGTGTCGGGCAGCTTCTTCGAGCCGAAGAGCACGATCACCACGACGGCCAGGATCAACAGGTGCCAGGGTTCCAGGCCGTTGCGCAACATTCTGGTCCCGCCCTTCTCTCCGTCCATGCGGCAACAGTTGCCGCATTGCGCAACTGTACAACTGTGGCTCGCGGGCCGGGCGGCCACCCCCTCCGCGCTCCGCGCCGGCCTTGCCTACGCCCGCTTCGATTCCGCGCCGGCCGTACGGCGCCGCTCGTAGCGCCTCCGTGCCGCCGTGAGCCCCACCGCGTACAGGCCCAGCACCGAGCCGAGCAGCAGGTAGTAGAGAGGCGGCAGGGCGCTCATCCCGAGCAACGGTCCCAGCGGGGTCAGGGGGAGCAGGACGCCGACCACCGCGAGCCCGGCCGCCGCTGCCCGCAGAGGTCCTCCGGCCCGCCGTTCGGCGGCGCTGCGACCGGTCCGGAGCAGGACCATCACGAGAGCCTGGGTCAGCAGGTTCTCGGTGAACCACCCGGCATGGAAGGCCGCCTCGCCGCCGGTTCCGGCCGGATTGTGGAGAGCGAGGGCCAGCACGCCGAAGGTGGCGAGGTCGGCGGCGGCGTTGAGCAGTCCGAAGCCGGTGATGAAGCGCAGGAAGTCACGCGAGCGCAGGACCGTGGGCCGGTGCAGGGCGGACGCCGCCGGGCGGTCGAACGCGAAGGCGAGCTGCGCCGCGTCGAAGCAGAGGTTCTGCACCAGCACCTGCGCCGGGAGCATGGGGAGGAAGGGCAGCATCAGCCCGGCCGTCAGCATCGCGATGACGTTGCCCAGGTTGGAGGAGAGGGTGATGCGCAGATAGGTGGCGATGTTCCCGTTGCTGTGCCGCCCCGCCAGCACCGCCCGGTCGATCGCGGTGAGGTCCTTCTCCGCCAGCACGACGTCGGCCGCCTCGCGCGCCACATCGACCGCGTTGCGCGGACAGATGCCGACATCGGCCGCGTGCAGGGCGGGCAGATCGTTGACGCCGTCGCCGAGGAACCCGGTGGTGTGCCCGGCGGCCCGCAGCGCCGAGACGATCCGGGCCTTGTGCTCAGGGGTGCAGCGCGCGAAGACGGTCGCCCGGTCCGCGACCCGCGCCAGCTCCGCGTCCGACAGGGTGTCCACCAGCTCGGCCGTCACCACGGCGCCGTATCCGCCCGCCGCTTCCGTGCGCAGTCCCAGGTCCTCGCACGCGCGGGCCGCCGTGCCCGGGTGGTCGCCGGTCAGCACCTTGACGGTCACTCCCCGCCGGGCCAGCACGTCGAGGGCGTCGGCGGCGCTCGGCGCGGGAACGTCCCGCAGGGCGACCAGGCCGACGAAGGTCAGGCCGCGTTCGTCCGCCGGGGTGTACGTGCCCGGCCGGGCGGGCCGATCGGCGCGGGCCACGGCCAGCAGGCGCAGCCCCGACTCCGCCTTGCGGGCGGCGAGGGCGAGGAGTCGCTTCCGCTCGCCCTCGTCCAGCGCGCACCGTTCGAGAACCGCCTCGACGGCCCCCTTGGTCACCAGCGTGTGGACGCCGGGCCGGCCCGGCCGCCGGAGCACCGCGGTCGCGACCCGCCGCACCGGATCGAAGGGCAGCGCGGCCACCCCCTCGTACGCGGCGGCCGACCCCCACTCCTCGGCCTCCTCCGCGGCGTCCAGCACCGCCTCGTCGAGGGCGTCCGGCGCCGGCAGCTCCGCCAGCTTGAGCGTCCACAGAGCGCTGAGCGCCGCCCACCGCAGTACGCCGGGATCGGGCAGGTCCGAGCCGTCGACCGCCGCTTCGACTACGGGCCGGTCCTCGGTCAGCGTTCCCGTCTTGTCCAGGCACAGCACATCGACGGCGCCCAGGTCGTGCAGGGCGGGCAGCCGCTTGACGATGACCCCGCTGGTTCGGGCGAGCCGGGCCGCACCACGTGCGAGCGCCGTCGTGACGATGACGGGCAGCATCTCGGGCGTGAGCCCCACCGCCACGGCGACAGCGAAGGGCAGCGTCTCCAGGCCCCGGCCCCGCAGCGCCGCATTGGCCATCAGCACCAGCGGCGGGGTCAGCAGCATGAACCGGATCAGCGTCCAGGAGATGCCCTGCACCGACCGGTCGAAGGCGCTGACACCCCGCTGCCTGGCCCGGCCGTCGTGCGCGGCGGCGAACCGGGTCGCCCCTCCGGTGGCCACGATCACCGCCGTACCGCTGCCGGACGTCACGCTGCTGCCCTGGAAGCACAGCTGCGGCTGCGCGAAGGGCCCGGCCCTGGCGAGCACGGGGTCCGATGCGTCCAGGGGATGTTTCGCCACCGGCGCCGACTCGCCGGTCAGGGCCGACTGGTGCACTGTGAGCCCGCCGGCGCGCAGTACCTGCACATCCGCCGGTACGAGATCACCCGGACCCAGCCGGATCACATCGCCGGGCACGAGGTCGGCCACCGGAATCTCCCGCTCCCGGGACGCTGCGTCCGACGAGGTCCGGCGTACGGCGGTCGCCGTGGTCGCCACCAGCTCCCTGAGCGCCGCCGTCGAGCGGTCGGCACGGTGCTCCTCGGTCGAGCGCAGGAGGCAGCTGACCGCGACCAGGGCCAGGATCACGCAGGCGGTGCCCCAGGCGGAGACGACGGCGGAGACCAGTCCCAGGCAGAGGAGAACCGAGGTGAAGGGGTCCCTGAGGCTGCGGATGAAGCGCTGGGGCCAGGGAACCGGCCGCCAGGCGGGCAGCACGTTCTCACCGAAGTGCGCGAGCCGCTCCTCGGCCCGTGCCTCCACCAGGCCACGCGGTCCGGTGTCCAGCGAGCGCAGTATCTGCAGGGAGGTCTTCATCTGCGGGGAGCCCGGTCCGGCGCCGGGAGGCGCGTCGGCGGTGGCGGGATCCGTGCCGACGATCGCCGGCGGGGCCCCCTTCCCGGACGCGTCGATGGCCGGGAACGGTGTCACCGAGGCCGGCGTGCCGGGGGCGGTCCGGCCGGATCCCGCGGCTGCGCTGCCCTCAGGCACCGAGCTCACGCAGGCGGACGGGCTCCTGGGCCGGGTGGCCGGCGCGCTCGGCGAGCTGGCCGACCATGAGCCGGACGACCGTCACCACGTCGGGGTCGTCGACCAGGTAGACCTGCCGACGGCCCTCGCGGCGCGAACGCACGAGACCGGCCAGCTTGAGCTTGGTCAGGTGCTGGCTGACCGAGGGGAGGGTGCCGCCCACCCGCTCGGCGAGGCCCGTCACATCGCTCTCGCCCTGGGCGAGAGCCCATACGATGTGCAGCCTCGCCGGTGTCGCCAGGAGCCCGAACGCGGCCGCGGCCTCGGCGAGCACCTCGGCGGGCGGATCCTGGAAACCGCCGCCGGTACCTGTCGACACTCTTGCTCTCCCGTCCCTGGGCCACCCGCCCGGACCGGTCACCGCATCCGTCGCCGCGACCGAAAAGAACCAGTGTAGGGGCCACGTCGAACGCTCTCGGAGCCGTGGTGAACGCGCATGAGTTGACAAGACGCCAGAAGCGGGAGGTAACAGGGGTGAGATGCGGCAGGAGTGGGCGGGCCGGATCCACATCGATCAAGAACGATCAACCAGCTCGCCCCACGCGGCTGGGCGCCATGCTGTCCCGGTAGCGATGTCCGAACGGCTGAACCGAGCTTCGCCAGAGGTGTGCGGCTCACTCGCGGGAGAAGTGGTCGATGTCCTCCGAGCACGTCGAAAACGCGCACAGCACGCACAGCGCTCCGACCACCCACCAGGACGACGACACCGCGATGGCCCTGAAGATCCTGGTTGCGGGCGGCTCGGGAGCCGGGAAGACGACCTTGGTCGGCGCGGTCAGCGACATCCGGCCGCTGCGGACCGAGGAACCGCGCAGTTGCGCCGGGCGCGGAGAGGTGGTGCGGAAGACCGCCTCGACCGTAGCGATGGATTTCGGCCGTATTACCATCTACGCCGGTCTGTCTCTGTACCTGTTCGGCACACCGGGGCAGAACCGTTTCCGGTTTCTTTGGGACGAGTTGTCCGAAGGCGCGCTGGCGGCGGTCGTCCTCGCCGACACCCGGCGCCTTGAGGACTGCTTCGCGGCCGTCGACTACTTCGAGCGTCGGCGCATACCGTTCGTCGTCGCCGTCAACTGCTTCCCCGGGGCGCGCGCCTACGCGGCGCACGACGTGTCGCACGCTCTCGACCTGGACCGGGGCACGCCCGTGGTGCTGTGCGACGCGCGCGACCGGGACTCCGGGAAAGACGTCCTGATCCGTACGGTCGAGTACGCCGGGCGTGTGCACACCGCCCGGCTCCTCGACTCCGTGGGCTGACCGCCCACCGACGGCGAGCGGCCGTTCAGTCGGCCATGCCGGCCAGGGCGGTCACCTTGTCGATCCGTACGCGCACCACCAGCTCACCGGCCACACCGTTGCGTCGGCCGAACTCCTCGGCGGCCTCCGGTCCGACGTAGCGCCCGGCGATCCGCGTCGCCCACCGCAACAGTTCCTCGGGTTCCTCGCTCAGCTCCGCATGCCCCTGCACCACGGCGAACGCGTACGGCCGCCGGTCGTCGTCCACACACAGGGAGACCCGTCCGTCGCGCTCCAGATTACGGCCTTTCACACTCTTCTTGCCGGTGTTGAAGACCAGCGAATCGCCGTCGAGCAGGAACCAGACGGGCGCGACGTGTGGACTGCCGTCGGCCCGCACGGTCGAGACCTTTGCGGTGCGGGTGCCCTCGGACAGGAAGGCCCGCCATTCTCCATCGGTCATGTGATGTGCCATGGACCCATCCTGGGCCCGCTGCTCGCGTGGCGCGAAGCGGCGCCCCGGGAGGAGGGGGGCGCTTGCCCGTACGGGGGCGGTGCGCAAGGCTTACGCGCGTAGCGGGGCACGGGGAACGAAGGCACGGGGAGGACGAGCAGATGGCGCTTGACCGGGGACTTGACTGGCTCCTTGACGATCTCACCAGCAGGGTGCAGTACATACGCCACGCGCTGGTTCTGTCGAACGACGGCCTGGTCACCGGGGCCAGCACCGGACTGGCCCGCGAGGACGCGGAACACCTGGCCGCAGTTTCCTCCGGACTGCACAGCCTGGCGCGCGGTTCGGGACGGCACTTCCGGGCGGGGCGGGCCCGCCAGACCATGGTCGAGTTCGACGAGGCGTTGCTCTTCGTGACCGCCGCGGGCGACGGCAGCTGTCTGTGCGTGCTGACCGCCGCCGAAGCCGACGTGGGGCAGGTGGCTTACGAGATGACTCTGCTCGTCAACCGGGTCGGCGAGCACCTCGGCGTATCCGTCCGCCAGAGCGGCCCGGAGGACGCGCACCCCTTCTGAGGCTTCTGACAGCTTCTGACCTCGTCCTTTTCTCCGGCCGAGCAGAGTTATCCACAGGCCGGACCGAGAGTGACTCCGCCGGGCTACCGTGATCACGGAGAGTATTCGACGCTCACGGGGAGGACGGCCATGACGGTCAAGGAAGCGGTCCGCGCGCGGACCGAGGACACCGGCGAAGTCCGGGATGCCGACGAAGGCCGCAATGATGGCGCGCACACCTCGTCCGGCACATCGGCGGCCACGGTGGCCGCCGGCCGTGCGGCGCAGGAACTGGGGCTCAGGCGCAGTGAATTCGAGCTGGCTGTGCACCTGGGACTGATTGCCGTCACTGCCGGGCCCGGCGGCGGGCGGCCGCGGGTGCACGAGCGGGAGCTCGCGCGGCTGCGCGAAGACCCGGGCTTTCCCGACGGGTTGGCCGAGCGCGTACGCACCGTCGGCACCGCGGAGGGTGCCGCTCTGCTCGGTATCGTCCCCGCGCGCCTCACCCGGCTGGCCCGTGCGGGCTGCGTCTCGCCCGTCACGTTCTATCTGAACCGGTACCGAGCGGTGGTGTGGCTCTATCTCGCGGACGAGCTGGCCTCGTTCGCGGTGCGGGAACCCGAGCTGCTCGCCGGCCGCACGCCCCTCGGGATGCGCACGCTGCTGGAGGCGGGCGGCGACTGGCGTGCGCGGAACTGGCGGAATCAGCGCATCGACCGACTGCTGAAGCGCACCGCCGACCCCTGGGCGCGGGCGGCGGTCGAGGCGTCCGCACTGGACTCCGCGCACCTGGCGGAGGTGGTGGAGGATCCTTATGAGCGCGCCTATCTCGCCCGGGTCAGGCCGGAGCCCGTCTTCGGGCGGCCGGGATCCGTGGCGGCCAGGGAGACCATGGGGGAGCTGATGCTGGCGGACGACCCCGACGAGATCCTGTGGCGGCGGGTGAACCTGACGCTCGGTCTGGACCTGGCCCGCGAGGCACGGCCGGCCCCACGGCCGGGTGACGACCCCGGAGCGCGGATGACCCCCACCCCGGGCTCCACCTCTCGCGTCCCTGCACCACAGGCCCTGCCGGTCGCGGAGACGGCGCCGCCCCCGTCGTCCTGCGCCGGGGACGCACTCTCCGACGTAGGGGAGCATGGCGGAAAACGGCTGCTGGCCCGGCTGGGGTGGCGCCGGCGGAGTGACGGGTAGCGCGGTTCACGGGCGGGCGTTCGAATCCTGCATCATGTCCGTATGTTGATCAGGGAAGCAACCACCGAGGACTGGCCCGCCATCTGGCCGTTCTTCCACAGGATCATCGCCGCGGGCGAGACCCTCACCTACCCGCTGGACCTCGCGAAGGAGGACGCACGGGGATGGTGGTTCGTCGCCGCGCCGAACCGCGTGGTCGTCGCCGTCGACGAGGCAGGAGAGGTCCTCGGCACCGCGAAGATGAACCGGAACCACATGGGCAACGGCTCCCACGTGGCCAGCGCGACGTACATGGTCGACCCCGCCCGCTCCGGCAAGGGGGTGGGGCGCGCCTTGTGCGAGTACTCGGTCGAGTGGGCCCGCACGTCGGGTTTCCGGGCGATGCAGTTCAACGCGGTGGTCGAGACGAACACCCGCGCGGTCAAGCTGTACGAGTCCATCGGCTTCGAGGTGATCGGCACCCTTCCCGAGGGATTCAACCATCCGACCGAGGGCTATGTGGGCCTGCACATCATGCACAAGGCCCTCTGAGATCCCGGGCCGCGGCTTCGGCCACCGGCCGGTTCGTTACCGACGAACGGTGGCTTGAAGCAGATGTCCACCTTGTGTCAGGAGGCAGAGATATCCAGGGGAGTTGGGTCGGGAGGAGGTGTGTGGGGCGGGTGCGCCCTGACGGGGTCATGGCAGTACTGTGCGCCCCATCGCCATCCGGGCGATGAGATGCAGCTGGAGGAAGTACCCATGACCATACCCAGGAGATCGTGGCGCGCCGCTGGAAAACTCGTGGCCGCTGCGGTCGTCGGTCTGACCGGAAGCATGATCTCCGCCGGTCCGGCCGCGGCTCACACCCCCACCTGGGATGTGACCTGCTCCGAGGTGACTGTTGACCTCAAGTACTACACGGCGAACGTCCCCAACACGGTGACCGTCACGGTGGACGGCAAGGACCTGCTGCCGACCGAGACGTTCGGCAGGGAGTTCAACAAGAAGCTCACGCTTCCCGAGCACTCCGAGCAGCTGACCGTGCGGCTGGTCGTCAAGGACGGCAGCAAGGGCGGCACGTACTCGTACGAAGGCGAGAAGATGGCCAAGGTGTGCGAGGGGGAGCCCCCCACGCCGCCGCCGACCGAGCCGACTCCGACCGAGCCGACTCCGACCGAGCCGACTCCGACCGAGCCGCCGCCGACCGAGCCGACGCCGTCGGAGACCCCGGGCACTCAGACGCCCGAGCCGAGCGAGACCCCCAGCGGTGAGCCTTCGGAGTCCGCGCCCGCGGTGCCGGCTCCGAGCGAGAGCTCGCCGCCCCTGGCCGAGACCGGTTCGTCGTCCGCCACGCCATTCATCGGTGGCGCCGCGCTCGCGGTGCTGCTCGCCGGTGGCGGGATCCTGTGGGCCGTCCGTAAGCGGCGTCCCACCCAGGCCTGACGCCCGTGCGTCCGGCGTCGCTCCCCCCCATGAGGCGGTGAGCGGCGCCGGGTCGCCTGAGGTGTCGGCGCCGCCGACCGAGGGGCGTGCCGCATCGCAGAAGGTGGTGCGGCGCCCCCCTCGTCGCTGCCCGGTCATCGCTGCCCGGAGGGCGGGGCCTGCTCCGCCGCGCCCCGGGGGGAAGCGGTGGCCGGCGGGGGAGCGGGACCGATCTCGCACCAGACGGCCTTGCCCTCGCCGCGGGGCTCGATCCCCCAGCGGGTGGCGACAGCGTCGAGCAGGAGCAGCCCCCGGCCCGACGTCGAGGTCTCGCCCGGGGTACGCCGCCGGGGCCAGGCACTCGACCGGTCCTGCACCGAGAGCCGGATACGCCGCACCGGCTCGGGCAGTACCTCCACGGTCAGGACCGCCCCGCCCTCTGTGTGCAGCAGGACGTTCACCAGCAGCTCACCGGTGACCAGTTCCGCGTCGTCGGCGAACTCGGCCATGTCCCAGTCGGCGAGTGCCTGGCGCACGATCGCACGGGCGTCCGACAGCCCCTCCGGGTCAGCTTGATGGATGTACTGGTGCAGCCGGGGCGCGTGCGAGGACCCCACATCGGGGCTGCGCCGCAGGACCAGGAGCGCCACGTCGTCCCCCGACCCCCACCGTTCCCAGAGCCGGTCCGAGAGATGGTCGGCCAGCGCCTCGGCCCCGGCGGGTCCCGCGCTCACCTCGTTCCGCAGCGCTTCCACCCCGGTGTCCAGGTCGGCGCCCGGCTCCTCCACCAGGCCGTCCGTGTACAGCACGAACGTCTCTCCGGGTACCAGATCGAGCCGGGTCTCCGGGTACTCCTCGTCGTGGAACTCCGTGGAGATGCCCAGCGGCAGACCGCCGCGCACCTGCGGACTGCCCACCCGCCCGTCGGAATGCCGGATCAGCGGTCCGAGGTGTCCGGCCCGGACCACCCGTGCCGCCCCTGTGGCCAGGTCGACCTGGGCGTAGGTGCAGGTCGCGAAGCGGTCCGTGTCCAGTTCGGCGAGAAACCGCGACGCCCGGGCCAGCACGGTCGCCGGCGGGTGGCCCTCGGCAGCGTAGGCACGCAGGGCGATGCGCAACTGGCCCATGATCGCTGCCGCGTGGGTGTCGTGCCCCTGCACATCCCCGACGACGAGGCCGTAACGGTTCTTGGGCAGAGCGATCACGTCGTACCAGTCGCCGCCGACCTGCCGCCCGCTCCACGCAGCGTGGTAGCGCACCGCGATCTCGCCGCCCTCGATGTCCTGTATGCGGGGCGGGAGCATCGCGGACTGGAGCTGGGTGGCGAACTCCCGCTCCTCGTCGAAGAGCATGGCCCGCTGGAGGGACTGCGCCACGATGGCCGCAAGACCCAGGCACAGGATCCGCTCGTCGGCGTTGAAGACCGTGCGCTCCCGGTAGAACAGGGCGAGGCCGCCGAGCGACCTGGCCTGGGCGACCAGGGGCAGATAGGCGGCGGCCCGGAATCGGAGCTTGCCCAGATGCGGCTCCAGCACCGGGTACCGCCGGGCCAGTGCCGACAGCGACGTGATGAACCGGGGCCGCCCGCTGCGGATGGCGTCGGCCAGCGGAAGGTTGCGCTCCAGGTCCCCCGAGCCGAGCCCGTCGAGCGCCTCCAGGGACTCGCCGCTCAGCGCCACGATGTTCAGGGCGGAGCTCTCCACCAGCCCCAGGGCCAGCCCGTCCGCCCCCAGCCTCGCCAGCCCGCCCGGACCGGTGAGCGCGGCCGTCACATCGTCCACGGTCACCGCGCGTGACATGGCGCTGGTCGTGCGCTCGACGATGTTGGTCTGACGCTGCCTGCGCTTTTCCAGATCGAGGACGAAGGCCGAATGGGTGACTTCCGCCGTCGCGTCGCGGACGACCCCCACGATCCGGTGGGCCTTCCCGTCCTTCGACCGCAGGATGCGGGCCTGGACATGGGTCCACTGGGTCGTCCCGTCGTCCAGCGGAACCCGGAAGTGGACGTTGCAGGAGTTGCTGCCGCCCGTGATGGCCTCGTCGATCGTCACGTCCAGCCGAGCTCGCTCCGCCGGCTCCAGCCGCTCCACCAGTGCGCCGGGACGCGAGTCGTACGTCGCCGGGTCCACGCCGAAGACCGCGAGCCCCGCGTCGTCGATGTCCAGGGTCCGCGCATCGAGGTCCCAGTCGAAGCTGCCCGTCCGGTTCATGGCGAGGCGTTCCGTCGGCCCGATCTCACCGTTGGTGCTGCGGTCGATCCGGCGGAGCGGAGCGGCTTCGGTGTCCTGCCGCCGTTCGTGGTCGGTCATGCATGCTCCGGAGGTCGTCCGGCGGGGCGCGCGGCGACGCGCCCTGTGAGCCTCAATTGTCGAGCCGCTTCCACCGGAGTGCCACAGCGGCGCACCACCGAAGTCCCCTCCCGGACCACGCGTCGGGACCCTTGGCGGCCCCCGTGTCCGGCGGGCGTGCGGGGGAGTCGCAGAATGGCGGGAACGAACCGTCCGGTGGCGACGGACGGCCCACAGGACTCCACCGTGCCCAGTGAGCGGAGTGCACACATGATCGACGACCGGCCCGTTCTGCTGGAGACCCGAGGGCGCTCCCTGCACATCACCCTGAACCGGCCCCGCGCCATCAACGCCCTCACCCACACCATGGTGCGGCTTCTCGTCGAGGCGCTCGCCGGTGCCGAGCGGGACGAGGCGGTCACCTCGGTCGTCCTGGCAGGAGCGGGCGACCGCGGCCTGTGCGCGGGCGGTGACATCCGGGCGCTCCACGACGACACCCGGGCCGGAGGCCGTGCGTCGCTGGACTTCTGGCGTGACGAGTACCGCCTGAACGCCCGCATCGCCCGGTTTCCCAAGCCGTACGTCGCTCTGATGGACGGCATCGTGATGGGCGGGGGAGTCGGGGTGTCGGCCCACGGCTCACTCCGGATCGTCACGGAACGCTCACGTTCGGCGATGCCCGAGACCGGCATCGGGTTCGTGCCCGACGTCGGAGGCACCCGCCTGCTGGCCGCCGCCCCGGGCGAGCTGGGCACCCACCTGGCGCTCACCGGCCGTTCAGTCGGGGCGGCCGACGCCCTGCTGTGCGGCCTCGCCGACCACTACGTGCCCACGCGGCGACTGCCTGAGCTCACCGAGGCCCTGGCCGGGGCGGCGAGCGCGGACGACGTGGTGCGGACGGTGCAGGGGTTCGCCGAGGAGCCGCCCGCCGGCGAGCTCGCCGCGCAGCGCGACTGGATCGACGCCTGCTACGCCGCGGACACCGTCGAGGAGATCGTCCGACGGCTCCAGGCGGACTCCGCCCCCGCGGCGGCCGATGTGGCGGCGGAACTCGCGGGAAGGTCGCCCCTGGCGCTCAAGGTCACGCTCGCCGCCGTACGCAGGGCCGGCCGGCTCGGCAGCCTGGAAGCCGTCCTCGACCAGGAGTTCCGCGTCTCCGGCCGGATCAGTGAGGAACCGGATTTCGTGGAGGGCGTACGCGCCCGGATCATCGACAAGGACGGCAACCCGCAGTGGAAACCGGCCACCCTCGCCGAGGTGGACGACAGCACGGTCGCCCGCTTCTTCGCCCCCCTCGGACCGGATGAGCAGGAGCTCGGCCTCGCCCCCGGCGTCACCGCCGACGGTACGACCTGAGACCGAGCCCCGGCCGGTGCTCCCTCTGCCGGCCTCCCTGTCTCCCTGCCTACCTGTCGCTGCCGGACAGGCTCGGCTGCAACTCCCGCACCAGAGCGAACAGCCGGTCCTCGTTCCCCGTCAGCCCCGCGCCGCGCAGGGCACGGTCGGCCTCCCGCATCGGTGATGTGAGCAGCGGCAGGTACAGGGGCGCGTCCTCCGGGTCCGAGAGCGCGGCCCGGGTGGCCTCCAGCAGGCGGACATACGCCTGCGCCGCGGCGAGCTCGTCTTTGTCCATCTCGGCGTCTCCTGGTCGAAGGTGTCGGACCGTCAAGCATCCCCCATGGGTCTGACAACACCCCTCCGAGCCGCTACCGCACCCCGGCAACATCCGCCGGCGGCTCCACCTCCAGATACCGCCGCCTGCGAGGACCCCGGTAGAGCAGTACGGTCCAGCCGAGCCGCCGCAGCACCTCGGCGCACTCGGCCAGCGCCTCCCCCTCGTGGTGCGCGGCGCCGCTGCCCGGCGGCCCGGCCCAGTCGACCCGCACCGACCCGGCCGGCTCACCCGTACGCACCCGGTACCCGGCCGACAGCCGGTGCCCCGACGCGTCGACTGCGGACGGAGTGGCCCCGGAGCTCTCCAGGGCCAACGCGACGGCCCGTACCGGCCGGTGAAGCTCCCACGGCGCCGGCGCGGCTTCCGGAGGACCGGCCCGTCCGTCACCGGTCAGACGGCGGATCTGCAGCAGCCCCTCGAAGGCGGTCCGCACCGAGGCGGCGCGCACCTCGGCGGCCTCGGTGAGCGGCGGCCCGTCCCCGGTCGCGGGCTCGAAGCCGGCATCCTCCTCGCCACCCATACGTCCCCCTGCGCTTGGACCACGCGTACGTGCCCCAGTGTGCACGGAAGCAGTGACACTCCCCTCGGCCCGGCCGTACGGAGTCCGGCGGCGCGGCTCAGGCGGCTTCTCGGAGGTCCTCCTCCACGGCGGCCTTGAGGCGCTCGAGGGTGCTCCGGATGTTGCCGCGCTGGAACTGCCCGAAGGTCTTCCCCCCTGTCGCGACACGGTCGAAACCGTTGGCCAGGAAATCCGGCCATGAGCGCCGGTCGTCGGTCCAGGTCTCGGTCACCCGGGTCCCGCCGCCCACCGCTTCGAAGCGGTAATCCCAGGTCGCGATGGGCCCTGGAAGGCGAGGGCGCCGGACGCCGATGGCGTGGACCCGGAAGGCGAAGCGCTCGGCCGGATCGGCCGCCGTCACGGTGCACCGGGTCGTCCAGCTCAGGGCACCGCGCTTGTTCCGGCCCTCGAAGACCATGCCGACGTACGCGCCGCGCCGCTCACCCATCACGGTCGCCCCGCGGTTCTCGGGGCTCCAACGGCCCATCGTGGTCGGGTCGCTGAGCTGTTCGTACACGTATGCCGGAGGGGCATCGATGACGATGCTGTCCGCCACGGACATGGTGCGGGGCACGGCGCAACTCCTCGTCCACGGTCGTCGTCGGCCGGATCCCGGGAGCGGACGGACCGTGGTGCCGCATCCCGGGCTCACACCTTACTCACGAGTAGCCCGTCCGTTGAGTGCGGGAGCGGTCCGGCGACCGGGATCCAGGCCCCCGCCGCCCCCGTGGACCGCCCGGTTCAGCGCGTGCGCCGCTCCCGCCGGTTCGCCACCTTCACCCGTACGTCGGTCGGCAGGCCGCGTATGCCCGCGCAGCGACGCGCGTCCGCCACCATCCCGGCGGCGACCCGGCGCACCACTTCCGCGGGCCGGGCCTCCGGCTCGACGACCAACGTCACCGCCGCCCGCAGCGGGCGGCCCGCCACGCGTACCCGGGCGTCCGCCACCCCGTCGACCGCGGCCGCCTGCGCGGTCATCGCCCGCTCCAATGCCCGCCGCCGCAGCGCCAGACCGTCGCTCCGCAGGCCCACCCACCGGGGCCGGGGCGCCGACATCTGCCCGGTGAACCACCGGACGAACAGCGCCAGTACGAGGACGAGCGCCGCGATCACGACAGGGGTCCACCAGCCGGTCTCCCGGGCCCGGGCCAGTCCGTCGCGGTCCAGCAGCACCCCGTAGGCCGCGCGTCCGGCCCACCAGTCCGGCACCTCGTGCCCCGCCTGGCCCAGCCCCGAACCGTCCCCGACGGCCAGGAGAGCCCCGCCGCCCAGCAGGGCCAGGCCGACCGTCCCGAGCAGCACCCGGTTCACCGCGCCACGCTTGATCACCGCCACGCTCGCCACATCCTCACGCCGCTTTCCCTCACGCCGCGTCCCCACACGCCGCTCATGCCTCTCCGCCGTACCAAGGACCGCCCGGAGCGCCGTCCACGGCCGCGTCCGGCCGTCCCGCCGCGTCCGGCCGTCCCGCCGAGTCCGGCCGTCCCGCCGAGTCCGGCCGTCCCCCCGCGTTCGGCTGCTCCGCCGCGTCCGGCCGCTCCACCGCTGCCGGGTCCACCAGCGTTTCCGGTTCCGGTGGCAGCAGGCCCGCCTCGCGCCGTACCCGGACCAGGACCCGCGGAGCGGGCGGGCGGGTCAGGCCCAGCTCCAGCAGGCCCACGCCCAGCGCCCGGACCACCTCGGCGCGTACCTCGTCCGGGTCGCCGTACCCCACAACGGCGCGGACCTTCGCCCGCCGACGACGCACGGTCACCTGCGCTCGGGCGACCCCGGGGACGCCGAGGGCCCGCTCCCGCAGGATCCGGGCCGCCGCCGAACCGGACCGCGACCACATCGGCCAGCACCATCCCGCACACCACAGCTCCCACGGCCGCCAGGAACGCTGCGGGAACACGCCGCTCCGACCTGATCCGGGGGCCGGGGCGACCCTGGGCAGCGTCCGGTGCGGGCTGCACCTCATCGGCCTCCGGGGCGGGCGCGGGAGCGTCGGCGGACAGCGCGTCGACGCGGACCTCGGCGCGGGGTACGGACAGACCCGTCAGGGCCGACGTCCGGGCCACAGCCCGATCCCGGATCCGCTGCGCGGCCTCGTCGGCCCGCACCGGATAGGGCAGCCGTACGCCGACCGAGATCCGCGCGGAGGTCCCGCGCACGTCGGCCGAACCCCGGAGTACCGACCCGCCGTCGGGCAGCGCCTCGGCGGCGGCCCGCTCGGCGATCCGCCGGACCGCCCGCGACGCCACCGTCGTCGAACCACGCCCACCGGCGGGAACGGTCACGACCGCCTCCCCACCAGCGAGTCGAGGAACTCCCGCAGACCGGTCCCCCGGTCCACGAGGTGACCGGCGAACCAGCCCAGCGCGCCGAGCGCGGCCACCACGAGGAACGCCCCGAACCCGCCGAACCAGCCAGCGAACCCCAGCGCCATGCCCGCGGACGCCCCGGCCACGCCCCGCCCCGGCACACCGTCCACCGGGCCGGGTCCGTCCACCCTCCGCGTCACGCCGTCACGCCACGCGGGTCTCGGCCGCGGCGGCCTCGTCATCGTCCTCGGGCAGGTGGACGTCGTTCACGGTCACGTTGACCTCGACGACCTCCAGGCCCGTCGTCCGCTCCACCGCCGCGATGACGTTCTCGCGCACGTCGCGCGCCATATCGGTGATCGCGACGCCGTACTCGACGACGAGGTCCAGGTCGATGGCCGTCTGGCGCTCGCCCACCTCGACCTTGACGCCCCGTCCGACGTTCGGCCGGCCGCCCGGCACGCGGTCACGCACCGCGCCGAGCGTGCGGGAGAGACCACCGCCCATGTCGTACACGCCCGGGATCTCCCGGGCCGCCATGCCCGCGATCTTCACGACGACGGTGTCCGCGATCGAGGTACGGCCCCGCGTCGCGGCGGGCTCGGACGGGCCGGTGGCTCCGCGCCCCACGGTCGTCGTACCGCCGACTCCGCCGCTCCGCTTCTGTCCGCCCGACCCCGGTCCCGTGCCCGCGACGGGAACGGCTGCGGCTGTCTCGGTGGTGGTCATGGAAACTCCTCGCGTATCGCTCGGCTCGTATTCGTCTGACATCTCGTTGGACACACTGTCCGACGATTCGTCACGCGAGTTCCCGGAAACTTTCCGATCCCGGATCCCGGATCCCCGGTCCCCGATCAGGCGTCGCGGTCGGAGTACACCGGTGCGTGACGTTCCGCCGTCCCGGGTGTCCGACCGACAGAAGCGAGCAGACCGAGAGGGTGTCGTGCAACCGACTGAGGGAGGGGCTGGTCCGTGCCCGGCGACGGGAACCAGATGACGGAACGGGCGCCGGACGGCGTCCGGGCCGACGAGGCGCTGCTGGTCGTACGGGCCGGAGAGGGCGACGAGGAGGCGTTCGAGGCGCTCGTGCGGCGGCACAGCCCCGCCATGCTGCAACTCGCGGCGCGGTTCCTTGGGGACCGGGCGGACGCGGAGGACGCCGTTCAGGACGCCTTCGTCAGCGCCTGGCGCAAACTTCCCGAGTTCCGCCGGGACGCCTCCTTCCACACGTGGCTCCACCGCATCGTCACCAACGGCTGCTTCAACCGGCTCCGGTCCCGCAGACCGGCGGCGGACCTCGACTCGGTGCCCGAACAGGCCGCCCCGGAGTATCAGGCGTCCCCCGCCCGCGCCGTCGAGTCGCGGGCCGCGGCCGACGCACTGGCCGCGGCGATGGAGGGCCTGTCGCCCGAACAACGTGTCTGCTGGGTGCTCCGCGAGATGCAGGGGCTGTCGTACGAGATCATCGCGGACACGGTCGGAATCAGTCTGCAGGCGGTCCGCGGCCGGGTCTTCCGGGCCCGCCGCTACCTGACGGAGGCGATGAGCGCATGGCGATGAGGGCCAACCCCGACCGGCCGGAAGAGAGTCGGCTGCAAGAGAGCCGGTACGAGGAGGAGGAGCGGCTCGCCTGCGGGCGCCCGCTGAGCGACGTCTGGGATGCCTGGGACGCCGGCCGGACAGCCGACGACCCCCACCTCCTCGCCTGCCCGCACTGCTCGGCGGCCCTGGCCGAACTCACCGGCCTGGGCGAAGCCGTACGTCGTACCTGCGCCGAGGAGCCCGGACTGCCGGCCGCGGTCACGGCCGCGGTCACGGACCGCGTGATGGACCTCGTCCGGCTCGAACTGCGCCCCGGGCGTCCGCTTCCCCTGGGGGAACCGGAGGAGGACCACTGGATCGTCGAGGCGGCGGCCGCGCGGCTGCTGCGGGCGGCGGTCGACGCGCTGCCCGGGGTACGGGCCGGGAGCTGCCGTATCGCGCCGCTCGACCCGGCCGACCCGATGAGCCCGGTCCACGTACGCGTCGAGGTCGCGGCAAGCCTGGACCGGTCACTGCCGGATCTGGCCGACGCCGTACGCGCACGGATCGCCGCGGTCGCCGACCAGGACATCGGCATGCGCCTCGGCGCGGCCGACGTCCTGGTCGTGGACATCCTGGACGGCGACGCCGAGGACGATGACGCCGAGGACGATCGCCACGGCACGGGAGGAGCAGCGCGATGACCGCCGACACACACCGGGACCGGCTCGCCGAAGCAGCGGCCGGGGCCGCTCAGGACGTCCCCGGCGTCGCCTTCCTGCGTCCCGGCGTCGTGGACCTGCTGCGGACGCGGGTCGCCGACCGGGCCCCGCGTCTCGCGGCGGGGCCCGGTGCGCCGGCGCAGGGGGTGCGGGTGAGGCGGGACGAGGCCACCGGTGCGTGGCACATCGACATCCGCATCGTCCTGCGCCGCGGCCACCGTGCCCTCGACGTCACCCGGGCCGTGCACACCGCGACGTTGGCCGCGGTCCGCGCCGAGCCGTCGGTCTCGGTGCGGGTGACGGTGACGGTGACGGGGGTGGTCTGAGCGGTTGGGCCCCCGCGGCCGCGGGACCGGAGGGGGAGACGGCGACCGGGCCGCCCGGGACCACGCCCCGGGCGGCCCGGCCTCCTCCACCGTGCGGATCAGGCGCGCCACTCCGCCGTGCGTTCCGGCGACGCCTCCGCCAGTGCCTTCACGATGGCGTCGGCGTCGCCCTGGTTGCCGTACACCGGCGTCCCCGGCTGCTGACGCCACGACTCGTCCAGGCCACCGGCGTCGACCGTGTCGAAGCCGAGCTCGTCGATGAGGTCGCGGACGGCCTGCTTGGCCACCGGGTCGTCCCCGGCCACCGGCAGCGCCTGCCGGCCGGGGCTTCCCTGGGGACGGCCTCGGTTCAAAAGGTCCTGCGCGTACGTCCCGTTGAACGCCTTGATCACCGGGTGGCCGATCCGCTGCTCGGTCCACCGGCTCTCCGGCAGCCCGTCCTCGATGGCGGCGATCCGCCCGTCGCGCTGCTGCGGGTAGTAGTTCCCGGTGTCGATGACCACGACGTCCTCCGCCGCCCCGCCCAGGAATCCCGCGGGCAGGTCGGGGACCGCCCTCAACGGGACGGTCACGACGACGATGCGGGCACCCCGTGCCGCCTCCGACGCGGCCACCGGGGTGGCTCCCGTCTCCTCGGCCAGGGCGGTCAGGGTCTCGGGGCCGCGGGAGTTGGCGACCGACACCTCATGTCCGAGTGCGGTCAGCCGCCTGGTGAGATTGCCGCCGATGTTGCCCGCTCCGATAATGCCGATCTTCATGGATCCGACCTTCCCATAACTTGCTGAGTGGGGAGAAGTGGTTCTGCCGCTTCACCAACTCCGCTGCCCGGCGAGCTATTCCGGACCGCCGTGTGGGCCATTTGAGTGTCCTTGCCGGGCGCTCGCGCGGGACGGGGAAGGATGTCCCACCGGACCGATCGGCGCGGGTCCATCCTGGTCGCCTAGTCCATACGGGCCGTTGACCGAAGGAGCGTCGCAGTGACGACGAGGGGCATCTCGCAACCGGTGGAGACCGATGCCGCAGAGGGGGACGAACTGCCGGTACGGCTCAAGGAGCCGGGCAACGTCGTCATCAAGTGGATGACCACCACGGACCACAAGACGATCGGGACGCTCTATCTCGTCACCTCCTTCGCCTTCTTCTGCGTCGGAGGACTCCTTGCCCTGGTGATGCGCGCCGAACTCGCCCGCCCCGGAACCCAGCTGATTTCGAACGAACAATTTAATCAGGCGTTCACGATGCACGGCACGATCATGCTGCTGATGTTCGCGACGCCGCTGTTCGCCGGATTCGCGAACTGGATCATGCCGCTGCAGATCGG